>CAXTUO010000320.1:0-4998 GCA_964247175.1 uncultured Acetobacteraceae bacterium
CGGTTAAGTGCAGTGGTCGTCACGAACGGCGCAAATCTCACGGTTAGCTGCAACGTGACAGCGGGCTTGAGAAAAGAGGCCACTGTCGCCCGCAACGCCGGACCCAGCGTAACAACGTGCGGTCAGCGAGGTCCGAAGGAGTTGCGCAGGGATGCCGACCTCAGCCGCCGCCGTCCGGCCCATGATGGCCACGAGGCCAACCACCTGGCGCTTACACCTTCTCCGCGCAGAACCGCGGCCTCGACCCCTGCGACCCTGCTGCCTGCTGATCCAGCGAACACCCCCAGCTCAAACCTTGCCTCGGGACGGCCACCAAAGCGACGGGGGTTTGGTATTCCGCAAGACAAGCTGCCGCCATACCTCGGCTTCTTTAGTTTGTGCACAACGCGCGTCAGCGCGGCAAAGCCCTGCTCGGCGCCCTCGTCGCCGGCTTGGTTGCGTGACAAAGGTTCCACCACCCCGGAACTCAACAAGAGCCAGGGCGCAAAGCTCAGGACGACCGCGGCGAAGCGGGGCGGAAGGCGCGGCCTGGCAGCGTCCCTTGGCAAGGACGCATCAGCAACGCACCAACCCGCTCCGCCGCCCAACCCCCGTCAGAGTTGGACAAAACCAAGCTTATCCGTCATGCAGCAGCAGGAGCGCAGGACCGCCGCGCCGGCTTCGGCCGTGTCGCAGCCGGCGGGATAGCTGGGCTACTGCAGCCCGAGCCGCTGCCGCAGGACGGGAACCGTCACCCCCTCGATCGAGGCGTCGAAGCCCGGCGTGCCCCTTTGGAACTTTGCCGCCGTCGCCAGGCCGCCAACCAGCACGGGGGCGAACCCAGCGTCGCGCACGAGCTGCTCCGCTACCGCGACCGCCGCAGGGTCGTCCCCGGCCAGCGGCAGGGCGATAGGCTCGGCGCGGTGGCCGAGCGGCACAATCTTCACGGCGGCGACGGAGTTGAACACCCGCACCAGGCGCACCCCCGGGAGATAGCCGGCTGAAACGGCCCCGACGCCGCGCTGGTTGACGTCGTTCTCCATTTCCACCCCGTCGCGGTAGGCGGCCGCGTTCGTCGCATCCAGCACCGGCTTGCCGCGCAGCGCGTCGGCCAAGTCGTGCCCCACCTGCGGCAAGGCCTTGTAGGGCACTGCGACCAGCACCGCACTGCCGAACTCCGCCGCCTCGGCCGGGGTGCCGGTGCTGGCATTGGAGCCCGCTTCCTGCACCAGCCCCTTGAGCGAATCCGGGTTGCGCGACGAGAACATGACGGGGTGCCCGGCCTTGGCCCACAGCGTCCCCAGCGTACCGCCAATGTGCCCTGACCCGATGATGCCGATCTTGAGGGGTACCCCTTGTGCCCATGCCCCGCGCGTAGCAGTGGCGGTGGCGGTGAGGCCGAGGACGAGAAGCGCGTGGCGGCGGCTGATCGGCATGGGATTCTCCTGAGTCCGACGTTGCAACGGGTGCTTGTTGGGGTTCCGGGCGCGGGGGGTCGCGACGAAGCCGTGCCGGGTCAGCCTGCGCATTCGTCCGTCGCGTCGGGCACGCCTGCCGGAACTCCGGCCGGGGTCGCCTCGATGGCGCTGCCGGGCCGCTCGCGCACTGCGGCGACCGCGGAGGACGGCAAACCATTCACGACCGGGGTCCGGCCTGGTTCGGCAGCTCGAGCGAGGATGGGGACTGGGTGGACGCCAACAGGTTGTTGCGCTGCGCCGTGGCGGGCGCCGCGAGTGCAGCGGCCAGCGCCGCCCTGACCAGGAGGAGAGGAAGGGCCTTCGACATGGTGGGTGCTCCGTCGATGTGCTCGGTAGATCCGGGGTCAGGTCCGGCCGCCATGGACGCCATGCGCTTTGCACGGGCCCCTGCAGTGTCGAGCCGACAGTTGGGCGGTGCGCCCGCGCGCGATTAGCCGGTAGAACCTGCAAGAACCCATAAGCAGGACTACTGGATGCCAAAGGATAGCTTGAGCGACCTCCGCGCCTTCCTGGTCGTGGCGCGCGAGCGCAGCTTCACCCGCGCCGCCGCCCAGCTCGGCGTGTCGCAGTCAGCCCTGAGCCAGGCCATGCGCGGCCTGGAGGCGCGGCTCGGGCTGCGGCTGCTGACCCGCACCACCCGCAGTGTCGCGCCCACCGAGGCGGGCGAGCGCCTGCTCCGGGCCGTGGAGCCTGCCTTCGACCAGATCGAGACCGGGCTGGCCGCCCTTGGCGAGCTGCGTGACAAGCCCGCCGGCAACATCCGCCTCACGGCGACCGAAACCGCGGCTGCCACCGTGCTCTGGCCGGCGCTGGCGCGGCTGCTCCCGGACTACCCGGACATCAAGGTGGAAATCGCCACCGACTACGGCCTGACCGACATCGTGGCCGAGCGCTTCGACGCCGGCGTGCGGCACGGCAAGATCTTGGCCGAGGACATGGTCGCGGTCCGCATCTCGCCGGACCTGCGCATGGCGGTCGTGGGCGCGCCGTCCTACTTCGCTGGGCGGCCGCGGCCGGAGGTGCCGCAGGACCTGACCACGCACGCTTGCATCAACCTGCGGCTGCCGACGCACGGCGGGCTGTATGCCTGGGAGTTCGGGCAGGGTGGGCACGAGTTGCGGGTGCGGGTAGACGGCCAGTTCGTGTTCGGCAATGCCGCCCTCATCCTCCACGCTGCCCTGGACGGCTTCGGCCTGGCCTACCTGCCCGAGAACCAGGTGAAAATGCACCTCGCCGACGGGCGGCTCGTCCGCGTGCTGGACGACTGGTGCGAGCCTTTCTCGGGCTATCACCTCTACTATCCGAGCCGCCGCCAGCCCACGCCGGCGTTCGCCTTGCTGGTGGAGGCGCTGCGCTACCGGGGCTGATCGGGTGGTTCTGTTAGCGTTGCCCAACGCGGCGATTGATGAGCCGGCCTAATGGGACCATGCGGCTTCCAATACCTAATGCGGCTTGGGCGCACGCCCCAACTGGTCGTGCGTGACGTGGGCGGCGGCAACCTTGGACATGATAGTCCTGACAACGATGTCCGGCGAGACACGGCGGGCGGGAGCCAGCCTGCGGTCGTCGAGGCCATCAAGTCAGCGCGGGGCACGGACCATGCGGATCGGCCTCCATACCGAGCAGGGTTTGCTGGAAGCGCGTTGGGAAGGTCCGGGCCGCACGGGCCTGCCACGCCGCATGGAGTAGTTCATCGATGTTGCCTGACACCGCGATCCCTGTTCCCGCGCCCCAGGACGGCCCCCAAGGCGGCGTGGCCTGGCGAGCGCTGCGCCGCGTGCTGGACGTGCAGCCGGCGGAGCTGCCGGCCCTGGGCCTGTGCTGGCTGTACATCCTCGCGCTGCTGTCTGCGTACTACATCCTGCGGCCGATCCGCGACGCCGCGGGCATTGCGGGCGGGGTGAACCAGCTGCCCTGGCTGTTCACCGGCACGCTGGGCGCCATGCTGGCGTTCAACATCCCGTTCGCCTGGCTGGTGCGCGTTCTGCCGCGCTCCCGCTTCATCCCGATCGCCTACCGGTTCTTCGCGCTGAACCTGCTGCTGTTCGCCGCGGCCATGCACTGGGCCGGCCCAACGCAATCCGTCTGGGTCGGACGCGTGTTCTTCATCTGGTTGTCGGTGTTCAACCTGTTCGTGGTGTCCGTGTTCTGGGCCATGATCGTGGACGTGTTCAACGCCGAGCAGGGCAAACGCCTGTTCGGCTTCATCGCCGGCGGCGCCACGGTGGGTGCCATCCTCGGTTCGTCCGTGGTGTCGGTCAATGCCGACTTGGTGCCGGCGTTCGTGCTGCTGCTGGTCGCGGCGGCGCTGCTGGAGGTGTCCGTCCAGTGCGTGGGACGCTTGTCGCGGATTTCCCGCACGCTGGACCAACGCCGGGAAGGCGACAAGGAACAGGCGGCGGTGGGTGGTGGCGTGCTGTCCGGCATCCGCGCCGCGCTTGGCTCGCCCTACCTGCTGAACGTGTCCTTGTTCCTGCTGCTGTACGCGCTGACGTCCACGCTGCTGTATTACCAGCAGGCCAGCATCGCGCACGACATGTTCGCCAACCGGCGGGCGCAGACGCAGTTCTTCGCCAACGTGGACCTGGCCGTGAACGTGCTGACGCTGGTGATCCAGGTGTTCCTGACCGGCCGCATCACGCGCCGGCTGGGGGTGGGGCGCACGCTGGCGACGTTGCCGGCCATCAGCACGCTGGGCTTCGCCGCCCTGGCTGCCGTGCCCGCCCTGGGCTGCGTGGTGACATACCTGGTCGCGCGCCGGGCCAGCAACTTCGCCCTGGCCCGGCCATCGCGCGAGGTGCTGTTCACCGTCGTGGACCGCGAGGACCGCTACAAGGCCAAGGCGTTCATTGACACGTTCGTGTACCGGTTGGGCGACCAGGCGGGCATCTGGCTGGCCGCGGCCCTGACCGCGTGGGGTTGGAGCCTCACGGCCGTCTCGCTCGTGGCGGTGCCGTTATCCGTCATATGGCTGGCGAACGCGCTTTGGCTGGGGCGGCAGCAGGAGCGCAGGGCCGCCGCCACGCCGGCCGCGGCGGTGTCGCAGCCAGTGGGATAGCCAGACTACCACGAGGGCGAACCCGGCGTCGCGGGCGCGCACGCAGGGGCGGGGCAAGTTGTTCGTCACCCCGGAGGTGCTCATCAGCGAGCGCCCGGCGGAAGCAGAAGGCTGCGGGGTGCCGGGGCACTTGGAAGGGGGACTTGATCGTTGGAGTGCATCACAAAACGGGGGCAAGCGGGGCGGTGACGGTTGCCGGGGTGGGCAAGGCAAACGAGTCGTTCCCTGCCTTGTCCGGGTGTCTGAGGGTTGGGAGCATGTCGGGTCGGTCCTCGTTGGTGGCGAGAGCGGAGCAGCGGGCGGCGTTGCGGGCGTTGGCGGGATCGGCGGCCCGCAGCCCGGGCAGGCCCGGAAGCCGGTCATCCTTGTTCTCGACAACGGTCCCATCCACGCGAAATCCGCAGGATTTGCGCGAAGCCAGCAAGGCCAGCCTGGCGGCGCTCGCCATGCGCTCCGCCTGGCTCACGGTGGAGTGGCTGCCCC
>CAXTUO010000321.1:0-4987 GCA_964247175.1 uncultured Acetobacteraceae bacterium
TGCTGGCCCAGCCGAACGCGGTGATGTGCTCTTCCGCCACCATCGGGTCGTTCAGCGCGTCGTTCTTGTAATAGTACTCGATGATGCTGCGGGGCAGGCGGGTGCCTTCGGGAATGCCGAGCCGGGTCGAGAGGCTGCCGGCGGCGATGTTGCGGACGACGATCTCCAGCGGGATGATCTCCACCTCGCGGATCAGCTGCTCCCGCATGTTGAGGCGGCGCACGAAGTGGGTGGGCACCCCGATCTCGGTCAGCCGCATCATCAGGTACTCGCTGATGCGGTTGTTGAGCACGCCCTTGCCGGTGATTATGCCCTTCTTCGCGCCGTTGCCGGCGGAGGCGTCGTCCTTGAAGTACTGGACGAGCGTGCCGGGTTCCGGACCCTCGAACAGCACCTTGGCCTTGCCTTCATAGAGTTGCCGGCGGCGTGCCATGCCGTGATCCCTGTTCCTCACGCGGCCCAGATCGGTCGCGCACGCGGGGGGGTATAGCAGGGGGGCGCTTGGCCTGCCACGCCTGCGACGCGCAGGGCTGGGCAGCACAGGTCTGGAAAGCGGGGGCCGGATCAACCCGGCGTGTCCAGCGCGACCGGGCGGAATGCCGCCCGATCCGGCGGCCCGGCGGCGAACAGCCACTCGGGCGTCCCGGCGTCAGGCAGGCCCACCAGGGATGAGCACACCGTGCCGAAACCGTCCTCGGACGGAACGTTGAGCGCTGCCGCACGGGGACCCGACCCGTCCGCCAGCAACGCCTGCCATGCCGCCCAGTCGCCAGCCGCCGGGTCCGGCACCGGGGCGGCGGCGAAGCGCGGCCCATGCGCCCTCGCGCGCGGGCTGTCGGGATCGTCCGGATCGTGCGCCGTCACGATATGGCAGCCCGGCGGCAATGCCCAGCCCTCCGGCCGCCCATGGCCCAGCCCGCGGACGAAATGCGCCGAACGGTTGTCGGCGACGACCATGTTGAAGCTGCGGTACTCCGCGGCGTCCAGCGCAAGCAGCGCATCGGCCGCCGCGGACGCCGAGCCGCAGCGCATGGCCTGCAACGGCAGCACGCCCCGACTCAGCTTGCCCGGCGCCGGGCCGAGGCTGCCAGGCCGGTTCAGCACCGCCGCCAGCAGGCCGCCGCGCATCGCCATCCACGTCCCGCCGCCCAGCCGGTCGCGCCCGGCCAACACGCCGGGCTGCTCCGGCCAGTAGGCGCCGGGCGGGTCCCAAGGCCGGTCCAGCCGCTCGTCACGATTGGCGGCGATCAGGACCGGCCAGGCATGGCCGGGACGCAGGAGCAGGACGACGGTGCACACGGCGGCGCGTATGCCACCGTGCGCGCCCGGCTACCAGCCGCGGTGCTCGTACTCCTCATGACGCTCATGGCGCCACTCGCGATGCCGGCGCTCGCGTTCCATCTCCTCGTGACGCCGCCATTCGCGGTGGCGCCACTCCTCGTCATACTGCGCCGGATAATAATGCACCGGCTGCGCGGCGGCCGGGCTGGAGGCGAGCAGCACCGGGCTGGCGAGCGGCACCGCAGCGCGTGCGCCGGAGGCCGCTGCCGTCGCGCCGGCCAAGATACTCAACCCCATCAACAACTTGCGCATGTTTATGGACCTCCTTTTGATCCATCGCCAATCTGCGCAGCGACCGTGGCCGAATCAGGCCGCGCCCGTGGCAAGATCGTGGCCGCCGAACACGCGCTCGAATACGTGATCGACATGGCGCAGGTGCAGCTCGGCGGCCATCGCCCGGTCCAATTCCGCGGGCGGCACGCGGGCCGCAACCTCCGGATCGGCATCCAGGTTGGCGCGGAAGCTCCGGGCGCCGGGCTTGCCGAGCTGCGTCCAGGTCGCCATCGCGCTGCGCTGCACGACTCGGTAGGCGTCCTCCCGCAGGATGCCCGCCCGGGTCAGGGCCAGCAGCACTTCGCCGCTGTGTACTACCCCGCCCAGGCCCTGGAGGTTCGCCAGCATCTGCTCGGGATAAACCGTGAGCTTCTCGATCATCCCGGCCAGCCGTGCCAAGGCGAAGTCGAGCGTCACCGTCGCGTCCGGCCCGATGGCCCGCTCCACGCTGGAATGGCTGATGTCGCGCTCATGCCACAGCGCCACGTTCTCCAGCGCCGGGGTGACGGCGGCGCGGACGATGCGGGCGAGGCCGGTCAGGTTCTCCGACAGCACGGGGTTGCGCTTGTGCGGCATGGCGCTGCTGCCTTTCTGGCCCGGGTGGAAGAACTCCTCGGCTTCCCGCACCTCGCTGCGCTGCAGGTGCCGCACCTCCGTCGCCAGCCGCTCGATGCCCGACGCGATCACGCCCAGCGTGCAGAAGAACGCGGCGTGGCGGTCGCGCGGGATGACCTGGGTGGACACCGTCTCGGGCTGCAGGCCGAGATGCCGCGCCACGTGCGCCTCCACCGCCGGGTCAACGTGGGCATAGGTGCCGACGGCGCCGCTGATCGCGCAGACCGCAACCTCCGCCCGCGCCTGCACCAGCCGGGCGCGGTTGCGGGCGAACTCGGCGTAGTGCCCGGCGAGCTTCAAGCCGAAGCTCGTCGGCTCAGCATGGATGCCGTGGCTGCGCCCGATGGTCAGCGTGTGCCGGTGCTCGATGGCTCGGCGCTTCAGCGCGGCCAGCAGGGCGTCGAGGTCGGCCAGCAGCAGGTCGGCCGCTTGGGTGAGCTGCAAGGCGAAGCAGGTGTCTAGCACGTCGCTGCTGGTCAGCCCCTGGTGCACGAAGCGGCTGTCCTCGCCGATGCCCTCGGCCAGCCAGGTGAGGAAGGCGATCACGTCGTGCCGGGTCTCGGCCTCGATGGCGTCGATGCGGGCAAGGTCGTCCGGGCCGATGGCGGCCAGCTTCGCATCGCCCCGGAGGCGGATGGCACGGGCGGCTTCGGCCGGGATGCTGCCCAGCGCCGCCATTGCCTCGGCGGCCAACGCCTCGATCTCGAACCAGATCCGGAAGCGGTTTTCCGGCGCCCAGATCGCGGTCATGGCGGGGCGGGAATAGCGGGGAACCATGGAGGGCCTCTTGGGCGTTGCGGTTGCCTGCCGTCAGTACGCCTCCGCGCGCACCGTGACAACCATCGGGGCTTGCGCCGGCGCTGGTGTCCGGACCGGCCATCTCGGTCCTGCTCATGGGCACCGCGGCCGGTCTGGGACGGCACACACGAGATTTCGGCGCATAGGCCAGCTTTAGGCCCGGGCCAGGCGCAAGGCCGCGGCTTGAACGGTCTTCAGTGCCGCGGCGCCCGCGTCCCCTAAACCCTCGATGGCTCGCAACTCCGTCAGCGGCGCGGACACCGCGCCGGTGAAGCTGCCGAACCGCGCCAGCAGCGCGCGGGCAATCGGCTTGGTGTCGCGCCGGGGCAGTGCCAGGAAAAGCACCATCTCAAGCAGCTCGTGATCGGCCACGCTGTCCGGCCCGGCAGTCAGCAAACGGGCGCGCATCCGGGCACGATGCCCTTCCGCGCTTGTCGGCGAAGGAGGCGCCGGGTCGGAGGGCAATGCCGGCGCCGGAGAGAACAGGTCGTCCGAAGCGTCAGCCAAGCGTCACGCGCCAGGCTCCAGCCAGCGCGTCAGGCTGTTCCGCCACGTGCCGTCGAGCGGTACGGCCCGGCGGGCGGCACGGTCCATCACGACCAGCACGGTGACGGCCCGGGCGCACAACTCGCTGTCCGACACCAGGCGTTGTTGCAAGGTGAAAGAGCGGTTGCCCAGGCGGGCGACCTCCGTCTCGATTGTCACGGTGCCGGGCCAGGCCATCTCGCGCAGGAATTCGAGTTCCAGCCGGACGATCACCAGGGCCATCCCGTTGGCCTCAATGGGCAGGCCGGATTCCACCGCGAACTCGGTCCGGCCCTGCTCCAGCATGACCGCGAACACCGCGTTGTTCACGTGCCCCAACCGGTCCGTGTCGTTGAACCGCAGCCGGTGCGCCGTCGTGTGGATCATGCGTAAGGGGGCTTGTGCAACCCGGCCGGCGAGATGGTGAACACCTCGCAGCCTGTCTCGGTCACGCCCACCATATGCTCGAACTGGGCGGACAGGCTGCGGTCGCGGGTCACGGCGGTCCAGCCGTCGTCCAGCACCTTGACCTCCGGTCGCCCGGCGTTGACCATCGGCTCGACTGTGAAGAACATGCCAGGCTGCAGCACCGGACCCTCGCCGCTGCGGCCGAAATGCAGGATGTTCGGGGCCTCATGGAAACGGCGGCCGATGCCGTGCCCGCAGAAGTCCCGCACGACGCTGAAGCGGTTGGCCTCGACGAAAACCTGGATGGCGTGGCCGATGTCGCCGAGCGTCGCGCCGGGCTTCACCGCCGCCACGCCGCGCATCAAGGCCTCGTAGGTGACGTCGATCAGCTTGTGCGCCTTGGTCGAGGGCGGCCCGGCGACGAACATCCGGCTGCTGTCGCCGTGCCAGCCATCGAGCACGACGGTGACGTCGATGTTGAGCACGTCGCCGTCGATCAGCCGCCGGTCGCCCGGGATGCCGTGGCACACGACGTGGTTGATGGAGGTGCAGATGGATTTCGGGAACCCGCGGTAGTTCAGCGGCGCCGGGGTGGCGCCGTGCGCCTCGATGAACTGGTGGCACAGCGCGTCGAGCGCCGCAGTGGTCACGCCCGGGCGGACGTGGGGCGCGATCATGTCCAGCGTCTGCGCCGCCAGTTGCCCGGCACCCCGCATTCCCGCGAAATCCTCGGGTGAATGGATCGTGATGCGCCTTGCGTCGGTTCCGCCATCCATTGGCACCCGGGCTCCTGTTTTCGATGGTCTCGCCCACAAAATGCGCAGCGATGCGGCGGCGCGCAAGGGCGCGCGCACGGGATCACATCCTAAGCAGGCATTCGTGGCTTGCGCCACGAGCGCCTGCTTAGGAGTCGTTGAGGACGCATCATTTTGCCTGCTGCGTGTATGCACACTCTGCAGAATGATGCTTAATGCTTAGCCGGGGACGCGGCTGCCCGCCCAGCGCGCCGTGCGGGTCCCGCCCGGCC
>CAXTUO010000322.1:0-4974 GCA_964247175.1 uncultured Acetobacteraceae bacterium
GCACGCAGCCGGGCGAGGCCGGGCCGGACCTTTCCGAGGTGCGCGGCATGGAAACGGCCAAGCGCGCGCTGGAGATCGCCGCTGCCGGCGGGCACAACATGATGCTGATCGGCCCGCCCGGCGCGGGGAAATCCATGCTCGCCGCGCGGATGCCCTGGCTGTTGCCCGACCTGCGCCCGGTCGATGCGCTGGAGGTCAGCATGATCCACAGCGTGGCCGGGCTGCTGGAAGGCGGGCGGCTCGTCATGCGCCCGCCCTACCGCGAGCCGCACCACGGCGCGTCGCAGGCGGCGCTCACCGGCGGCGGCCAGCGCGCCAAGCCCGGCGAGGTCAGCCTGGCGCACCGCGGCGTGCTGTTCCTGGACGAGCTGCCCGAGTTTCCCCGCCCGGCGCTGGAAGCGTTGCGCCAGCCGCTGGAAAGCGGGCGCACCACCGTGGCCCGCGCCCTCGCCCACATCACCTACCCTGCCCGCTTCCAGCTCATCGCCGCGATGAACCCGTGCCGCTGCGGCTACCTCGGCGACGCCGCCCGCGCGTGCAGCCGCGCGCCGCGCTGCGGGGAGGACTATCTGTCCCGCATCAGCGGCCCGCTGCTGGACCGCATCGACGTCACTATCCACGTCCAGCCAGTTCCGCCCACCGAGCTGTCCCGCGCGCCGCCCGGCGAGCCGAGCGCCGCAGTCGCCAACCGCGTCGCCGCGGCCCGCGCGACGCAGACCGCCCGCTACGGCGCCGACGGCCCGGCAAGCAACGCCGAAGCCGAACTGGGCATGATCGAGCTCCATCCGGAAGCCCGGCAACTGGCCGAGGGCGTCGCCGACAAGCTGCGCCTGTCCGCCCGCGGCTTCACCCGGGTGCTGCGGGTGGCGCGCACCATCGCCGATCTCGCAGGCGCGGCCCCCGTGCGCCGGGCCGACGTGGCGGAGGCGCTGGCCTACCGCGCCCGCGTCCCGGGCCGCCCGGGTTAACCCTCGTTCCGAAAGGCGTCGGCGATGCGGCGCACCCGGCCGGCGCCATCGACCAGCAGCACGTCGAACCGTACGCCGGCGCGGCCCCAGCCGGGGTTGTCGGCCAAGGCGATCTCCCCTGCGGCCAGCAGCCGAGCGCGCTGACGCGGACCCAGGGCGGCGGCGGCCGACAGCAGGTCCGGCCGTGCCTTGACCTCGATGAAGGCCAGCAGCCCGTCGCGCTCGGCGACGACGTCGATCTCCCCGGCAGCAGTGCGCAGGCGCCGGGCCAGCACGGCCCAGCCGTCGCGCTCAAGCGCCGCGCACGCCGCGTGCTCGGCCGCCACGCCAAGCACCTGCGCAGCCCGGCCGCGGGCAGCTCGGCCGCCGGGCTTCTCCGCCGTCACCCGTTGCGGAACGTTTGGGTGGTGTCGAGGCCAGCGAACTCCGCCACCAGCGTATAGCCGACGCCCAGCAGGACGGGACCGACGAAGATGCCCAGCAGCCCGAACGCCAGGGCGCCGCCCAGCACGCCCAGGATGGTCAGCAGGAACGGCAGCTCCGCCCCGCGGGAAATGAAGTATGGCCGGATGATGTTGTCCGACCCGCTGATCCCGAACAGCCCATAGGTACCGAGGAAGATGCCCCAGCCGGTATGCCCCGTGCTGAGCAGCCAGAGCGTCGCGGGGATCCACACCACCGGCGCGCCGATGGGCAGCACCGACAGGAACCCGGCCGTGGCGCCCAGCAATAGCGGGCGCGGCACGCCCGACAGCCAAAGCCCGAACGCGGTCAGCATCCCCTGCACAATCGCCGTGCCCAGGATGCCGTACACGGTGCCCCGCACGGTGAGCCCGGTGACGGCCACCAGCCGCGCCGCGTGATTGCCGGCGATCCGGTGCACGATGCGGTTGAGGTAGGCGCCCAAACTGTCGCCCGACGCCCAGAAGAAGAACGCGATCAGCAGCGCGATGAGGAATTGCAGCAGGCCGCCCGCGATGCCGAGCAGGACGTTCAGCCCGTTCTCCGCGATCATGCCGAAATACGGCTTGAAGAAGCTGACCATGACGCTGAGGTCCGCCGCCCACACGTTCCAGTACTCCGCCAAGGTCGCGCCGATGATCGGGATGCCGCCCAGCCATCCGGGCGCGCTGGGCAGGCCGCCGCTGAGCGCGGCCTCGATTGAGCTGCGGAGCTGCTTCACGTCGTCCGCCCCGGCGGGCGCGGCCAGCGCCAAGGGCAGCACGATCAGCACCGTGGTGAGCAGCACCATGATCCCCGCCGCCCAGCCCCGGCTCGCGCGGAGGTGGGTCCGCACCCCGGTGAACACCGGCCAAGTGGTATAAACCAGGATCGCCGCCCAAAGGATCGCCGACAGGAACGGATACAGCACCAGGACGCAGCCGACCGCAATGCCGACAAGCAGCAGCCCCATCAGCAGGCGTTCCGCCACCAAGTCCGTGGGCTGCTTCATGCCCGGCGGTATCGTCCGCTCGCCCGCGGAAAGCAACTGGGGAAAGCAACCGGTTGTTCTAGGCCGAGCCGATGGTTAGCCTGACCTGAAACAGGAGGACCCCCATGCCGCGCTTGGCCGCCAACCTTTCGATGATGTTCAACGAGGTGCCCTTCCTCGAGCGGTTCGACGCCGCCGCGAAGGCCGGCTTCAAGGCCGTCGAGTTCCTGTTTCCTTATGAGCACCCGGCCGCGGAAATCCGCCGACGGCTGGACGACGCCGGCTTGCAGCAGGTCCTGTTCAACATGCCGCCGGGCGACTGGGCCGGGGGCGAGCGCGGCATCGCCTGCCTGCCGGGCCGCGGGGCGGAGTTCCGCGACGGAGTGAAAACCGCGCTGGACTACGCCGGGGCGCTCGGCTGCGACCTGGTCCACTGCATGGCCGGACTCGTGCCCGCCGGGGTGGCGCGCGGCACGGCGGCAGCGCTTTATGTCGCGAACCTCGCCTGGGCGGCCGAGCAGGCGTCGGCGCAGGGCGTGAAGGTCGTGATCGAACCCATCAACCACCGCGACATGCCCGGCTTCTTCCTGAACACGCAGGAACAAGGCGCCGAGGTCGTGGCGGCGCTTGGCTTTGACCGGGTCGGGCTTCAGTTCGACATCTATCACTGTCAAGTGACCCAAGGGGACGTGACCAAGCGGATGGAGGCGCTGCTGCCCAGCATCGCGCATATGCAACTGGCGGACGTGCCGGGCCGCCACGAACCCGGCACCGGCGAGATCGGCTGGGAGTACGTCCTTGGCCGCATCGACGCGCTGGGATATGCGGGATGGATCGGTTGCGAATACCGCCCGGCGGGCGACACAATGGCTGGGCTCGCGTGGCGCAATCGCTTCAACGTCTGAATTTTAGAGGGCAATGCACGATTTAAGTGGTCCATCTCACTTTATTTCTGCGGAGTTGATTGTAAGATAACGACGAATCAACTTCCGGCTGTTAAGAGAGTCGCCTCCGGGAGGGTGGTTGCAGTGTCCGCCCTTTGCCCGGTTGGAGGTGAACATGCGCTTTGCAGAGATAGGGCAGCAGCTTCGGGCGTATCGGCTTGAGTCCGGCTTGCGGGCGGAGGAAATCGCGGCGCGGCTGGGCGTGTCCCGCGCGGCGCTTTACCGTTACGAGAAGGGCGAGGTCATCAAGCTCGACACGGTTAAGCGCTTGGCGGAACTGCTGAAAGTCTCGCCCTTGTCGCTTCTGGGCATCGGGGTCGAGTACTACAGCCGGTCCGTCGGCTACTTCGAACGCATCCGGCAGATCGAGGAGTCGGCCGACCAGGTGCTGCAAGCCTACGGCGCGTGCTTGTACCTCATCACCTCGGACGCCTTCGATGCGGTGGTTGCCGACGGCCTGAGCGAAGCCGCCAACCAATCCGGCACCGACACTGCGGCGTTCCGCACCAATGCCGACCAGGTCCTCGGCATCCTTGCCGCGCGGAAGCGGATCTATGCGCAGCGGCGCCCGGGGATCATCGCGATCCTGTCACCGCAGTCGATCCAGAGCTTCCTCAACCTGGGCGTGCTGGGGAGCCTCAAGCTGTCGGACTCGTTACGGACGCGCTGCCGCCGGGTTGCCATGGCGGAGGTGCAGAACATCGCCGACCTCATGGACACCGAGCCGATGGGGCTGCAGTTCGGCCTTCTCGCCTCCAACGAGACGGCGAGCGGGTTCAGCATCTTCCGCACGCGCGACCGCGCCACTCTCGCCGCCAATCCGTTCCATGCCGACGGCTTGCCGTCCGCGCAGACCGGGGTCGCGATGATTACCGGCGCCGACGAAGCCATCGCCGCCCACCAGCGCGTGGCCGAGGCCATGTGGCGGGATGCCGTGAAAGGCCCCGCTGGCGCAGCGCGCTTGCGGGAGATCGTGCGGGAAGCGATGACGAATCAGGCTTGAGCCGCAGGCTTTGTCCACGCGGGTGGTTCCAATGGCATCCGTGCCGATCTAGGGTCGGCCCATGGTCGCGATCCCCTCCCATCCCGACGTGCAGATCGTCTCAAACGAGACAGCCTGGCAAGGACGGTTCTCCGTCGAGTTGGTCAAGTTCCGCCAGCGCCGGTTCGACGGCGCGATGTCCGGGGTGCGTAGTTGGGAGCTGCTGTGCCGCGGCCGTGCCGCGGCCGTGCTGCCGTATGATCCCGTGACCGACCAGGTGGCGCTGATCGAGCAGTTCCGCTTGCCCGCCCTCGTTGCCGGTTTGGAGCCGGTGATGGTCGAAATTCCCGCCGGCCTGTGCGACGGGGCCGAGGAGCCGGCCGCGACCGCGGCGCGGGAAGCGCGGGAGGAGATGGGCCTCCCCGTGGACCTGCTGGAACGCATGGGGGACTTCCTGCTCACTCCCGGCGCGTCCGATGAGCGGTGCACCATGTTCGCGGGCCGTATCCGCGCGCCGGAGGCCGGGCCGGACGGCGTCATCGGCCGGGGCGGCCTCGATGCCGAACAGGAAGACATCCGCGTCCGCCTGCATCCCGCTGCGGACGCCATCGAGGCCGCAGCCGCTGGGCGCTACACCAACTCCGTCAC
>CAXTUO010000323.1:0-4962 GCA_964247175.1 uncultured Acetobacteraceae bacterium
TTGTACACCACGTCCAGCATCACCATCAGCCCGAGGCCGTGCGCGTCGTCGATCAGCGCCTTCAGCTCGGCCGGCGTCCCATAGGCGGTGTCCGGCGCGAAGGGGAGCACGCCGTCATAGCCCCAGTTGCGGCCGCCGGGAAAATCGGCGATCGGCATGATCTCGACCGCGGTGACGCCGAGCCGCCGCAGTTCCGGCAGCCGCTGCCGGATGCCGGAGAAGCCGCCCATGGTGCCGGCATGGGCCTCATAGATTACAGCCTCGTGCCAAGGCCGGCCCTGCCAGTTGGTGTTGCGCCAATCGTACTCGCTGGGATCGACGACGACGCTGGGATCGTGCACGTCGGGCGCTTGCAGCCGGGATGCCGGGTCCGGCACAGCCAGGCCGTCCGGCAGACGATACCGGTAACGCGTGCCCGGCGGCGCCGCGAGCGTCGCCTCGTGCCACCCGCCCTCCAGCGCCCGCATCGCCTGCGGGGCCTGGCCGTCGATATCCAGTGAAACCGCCTCGCTCGACGGCGCCCACAGCCGGAACTTGGTTTGGCCGTCCGGGAGCAGCGTCGCGCCGAACGGGAGGGTGTGGGCGTGGTGCATGGGTCAGGCCTGCAAGATGAGCGTCGCCAAAGGCGGCAGTGTCAGGGAAAGCGAGTTCGGAAACCCATGCGACGGCACGGGATCACCCTGCAACGCGCCGCCGTTGCCAACGTTCGATCCGCCGTAGCCCGCCGCGTCGGTATTCAGCACTTCCCGCCAGGTGCCGCCGTGCGGCACGCCGATGCGGTACTCGTATCGCGGTACCGGGGTGAAGTTGCAAACGACCAACGCCGCCGGGCCGCCATCGGTCGGCAGCCGCAGGTAGGCGAACACCGAGTTGGCGCTGTCGCCCACCACGACCCATTGGAAGCCGCTGGGATCGCAATCCCCTTGGTGCAGCGCGGGCATCCCGCGGTAGGCCCCGTTCAGGTCGCGCAGCAGCGCCTGCACCCCGGCGTTCGGCGCCTGGTCCAGCAAGTCCCAGTCCAGGCCGGTGTCGTGGTTCCATTCCCGGTCCTGGGCGAACTCGCCGCCCATGAACAGCAGCTTCTTGCCGGGGTAGGTCCACATGAAGGCGAAGTAGGCGCGCAGGTTGGCAAACTTCTGCCAGGGGTCGCCGGGCATCTTCCGGATCAGCGAGCCTTTGCCGTACACGACCTCGTCATGCGACAGCGGCAGGGTGAAGCGCTCGGAGAAGGCATAGACCAGGCCGAAGGTGATCTCGTCGTGGTGGTAGCGGCGGTTGATCGGGTTTTCCTGCATGTAATGCAGGGTGTCGTGCATCCAGCCCATGTTCCACTTGAAGTCGAAGCCGAGGCCGCCCTCGTCGGCCCGCCGGGTGACGCCGGGCCAGGCGGTGCTTTCCTCGGCGATCAGCAGCGCGCCGGGGCAGCGCTCGCCGACGGCGCGGCTGAGTTCCTGCAGGAACGCCACAGATTCCAGGTTCTCCCGCCCGCCATACTTGTTCGGCACCCATTCGCCGGGGTTGCGGCTGTAATCGCGATACAGCATGGAGGCCACGGCGTCCACGCGCAGCCCGTCCGCGTGGTAATGCTCCAGCCAGAACAGCGCGCTGGCGATCAGGAATCCGCGCACCTCGTTGCGGCCGAGGTTGAAGATGTAGGTGTTCCAGTCCTGGTGGAAGCCTTCGCGCGGGTCGCCGTGCTCGTAGAGCGGCGTGCCGTCGAAGCGGGCGAGGCCATGCGGGTCGGTCGGGAAGTGCGCCGGCACCCAATCCAGGATGACCCCGATGCCCATCAGGTGGCAGCGGTCCACGAAGCTCGCGAAAGCCTCGGGCGGGCCGAGGCGGGAGCTTGGCGCGAACTGGCCAAGCGGTTGGTAGCCCCAGGACCCGCCGAACGGGTGCTCCATGATCGGCAACAGCTCGATATGTGTGAAACCCATGCCGGCGCAGTACGGCGCCAAGCGGTCGGCCAGCGCCGCCCACCCGGCGCCGCCCTCAAGCGCCGCCGGCAGCCAGGACGCGGCGTGCACCTCGTAGGTCGAGATCGGCGCGGACGGCGACTGCGCAGCCGCCCGGCGCTGCATCCAAGCCGCAGCGGTCCAGCGCCACGCCGCCGCCGACGCGACGATGGAGCCGGTGCGGGGCGGCAACTCGGCGGCCCAGGCCACCGGGTCGGCCTTTTGCGGCAGCATCTCGCCGCCGGGGCCGAGCAGTTCGTATTTGTAGATCGCCCCCGCCCCGATGCCCGGGATGAACAGGTCCCAAACGCCGGCGCCCATGTGCCGGCGCATCGGGTGGCGGCGCCCGTCCCAGAAGTTGAAGTTGCCCACCACCGAAACGCGGCTGGCGTTCGGCGCCCAAACGGCGAAGCGCACGCCAGCAACGCCGTCCATCTCCGCGGGGTGCGCGCCGAGGACGTGGCCGAGTTCCCGATGCCGGCCCTCGCCCAGCAAGTGCAGGTCGAGCGGCCCGAGCGTCGGGGGGAAGGCGTAGGCGTCAGCCGTCCTGTATGGCCCGAGCGGCGTGTCGAACCGCAGGTCGTAGGGCACGCGCTCCGGGATGGCGCCGGCCCAGAACCCGTCGGGATGAAGAAGTTGCAGGGTGCCGAGGACCTGGCCGTTGCCGCGGCCGATCGCCACGGCGCCGCTGGCGCCTGGCAGGAACGCCCGGACGCTGCACCCGTCCGCGCCGTCATGCGGGCCGAGCACCGCGAACGGGTCGCCGTGCCTGCCCTGCACGATGGCTTCAACCGCGCCTGCATCCGGCATGGTCATGCCGTTGCCTCCAAGGACAGCAGGCGCTCGGCGATGCGGTACAGGCCGCCGAGCGGAATGCCGATCCAGGTCGGACGGTTCGCCGCCTCGTACTTGATCTCGTAAGCGGCCTTCTCCAGCAGGAACAGGTCGAGCAACGCCGGCTCCGCTTCCGGAGGCACCCAACTCGGCTCGGCGGCGGCGAGCACGGCGCCGTAGGCTTCCAGGAAGGACGCCGAAGCGCGCTCCCGGAACTGATGCAGGATGGCTTGGCGCCGCTCCGTCGCGGTTTCAGATGCGGCCACCCGCCCCGGCGCGGCCGCGGCCGCGGCGTAGTCGAAGGAGCGCAGCAGCCCCGCTACGTCACGCAGCGGGCACGACTTGGCCCGGCGCTGCTCCATGGTGCGCGCCGGCTCCCCCTCGAAATCGATGATATACGCGTCGCCTTGCACAACCAGCACCTGCCCCAGGTGGAAATCGCCGTGCACCCGGACGTTCAGCGCGCCGCCGCCTTTCTGGGCCAAGCGGCCGGCGGCTTGCGACAACGCTTCCGCATGGTCCAGCAGGGTCGCAGCCTGATGAGCCGCGGTCGCGTCCGGCCATTCCTTCACGCCGCGCAGCATCCCCACCGCGCTCTCGATCTGCTCGACGGCGCCGGCGGCCCATTCGCCGAGGATCGCGTCATCAACCGGCTCCGGGCGGAACTCGGGCCGCTCCGTCGGCTGTGACAGCGCGGCATGAAGCTCGCCAAGGCGGGTGCCGATGTTGCGGGCGAACACCTCGTACGCGGCGAAGATGTCGGTCGCCTCGGCTTCCGCATCCTGCCCGCCCATCGCCGGCCCGACCAGCGCCGCCTCCTCGACGACGCGGGCGAGATAGTCGAGCGTGTAGGTCCAGCCGTCACCCTGGTTGCGGACAAAGCCCTGGGCCAGGCCCACCGTGTGCGGCGTGCCGTCCGCGCCGATGCGCACCACCTCGCCGAACAGCGGCGCGGTGTTGCCGAAGCCGCGCTCGGTCAGGTAGCCGGTCATCTCCGCTTCCGGATGCACCCCGGCCAGCACGCGGCGCACCAGCTTGAGCACCAGCGCGTCGCCGACGATGAGCGACGAGTTGGATTGCTCTGCCGAGAGGCGGCGGATTTCGGCGTCGTCGGCCAGTGTCAGTTCCGCCATCAGCGCCGTCGCCACGAAGCGCAGCTCCCCGTCATCGAGCGGCACCGCCGCGCTTTCACGAAGCCCGGCGATCATGCCGCGTGCCATGGCGTCCAAGGCGAAGGCGTCGGTCAGGTAGCCGACCCGCGCGCCCCGGCGCACCCGGGTCAGCGCAAGCTGCTGCGCCAGCGCGCCCGAGGTTTCGTCTTCCCAGGCGACGCCGAGCGGCAGCACGTAGCGCTCGGCGCGGCCGGGCAGGGCGGCTTCGACCTCCGCGAACATCACGCTCCCGCCGGTGCCGGGCATCGGCGCGGCGTAGGCCAGGCGCACGCCTTCCAGCCGCTCGGTCTTGGAAGCGAACCAGCGGCGCTTGGGCAGGTAGGCTGGCAAGGCTTCCCGCTCCAGCACGCCGCGGCCCTGGATGTTGAGGATGTCGGCGAGGCCGGCGCGCATGACCAAGGTAGCGTACTCCGGTAGCGGTTCCGGCGGGGCCGCGTGCCAGGACGGCAACTGCGCCTCGGCCGCCAAAAGGAACCAGAAAAAGCCGTAGGGCGGCAAGGTGAGCAGGTAGGTGAGCTGCCCGACCGGCGGGAACACCGAGCCGCCGACGATATCGACCGGCACCCGCCCGGCAAAGGCCGACAGGTCCAGCTCCACCGCTTGGGCGGTGCGCGACAGGTTGCTGACGCACAGGATGGTCTCGGTGTGCCCGTCCTCCGCCGTCCATTCGCGCAGGTAGGCGAGGATCTTGCGGTTGCCGGGGTAAAGGAAGCGCTGCGTGCCGCGGCCGAACGCCCGGTGGCGGCGGCGCACCGCCAGCATCCGCCGGGTCCAGTTCAGCAGCGAATGGGGGTTGGCGGCCTGCGCTTCGACGTTCACCGCTTGGAAGCCGAAGTTGGCGTCCATGATCGGCGGCAGCACGAGTTGCGCCGGGTCGGCCCGGGAGAAACCGCCATTGCGGTCCATCGACCACTGCATCGGCGTGCGGACCCCGTCCCGGTCACCGAGGAAGATGTTGTCGCCCATGCCGATCTCGTCGCCGTAGTAGATGACGGGCGTGC
>CAXTUO010000324.1:0-4957 GCA_964247175.1 uncultured Acetobacteraceae bacterium
ACAGCCCTTCCCGCCCCAGGAACGGCACCCAGGAGATCATGCGGATGACGTTCGACGTTAGGAACGGCACGGTGCAGACCAGGAACAGCACCGCCTGCAAGCCGGCGCTCTGCACGCAAAACGCCAGGAACAGCGCGACCGGCACGCCGACCGCGACCGTCAGCACCCAGACCAGCGCCGTGTACTTCAGCGTGTTCAGGTAGGTCAGCCACGTCACCGGGGACAGCAGCACGTCCTTGTAGTTGGTGAGGACCACATCCGGGATGATCCGCACGCTGTCGTAGTCGAAGAAGCTGACCACCACGATGGCCGCCATCGGCACCAGCAGAAAGGCGCCGAGCACCAGCCCGAGCGGCGCCGCCAGCAGGTAAGGCGCCGCCCTCACGCGACCACGAACTCGTTCCATTTCTGCACGAGGAAGCGGTCCTCGGTCATCACCGAGTTCCAGCAGGCGACCTGCCCCATGCGCTCCGTGAACGACCCGCCGTCGCGTACCGCGCCGGCTTTTTCCAGCACCTTGCCGTCCGGCGACTTGATGTCGGACTGGGCGGGCTTGCCCTCCATCCAAAAGCCCCACTCGTCCGGGGACATGTTCTCCTTCGCCGTTTCCAGCACCGCGCTGTAGTAGCCCTGGCGGTTCAGGTAGGCGCCGGCCCAGCCGGACAGGTACCAGTTGATGTAGTCGTACGCCGCGTCCAGCTCCATGCCGGTCAGGTTCTTGGACAGGCCGAGGCCGCCGCCCCAGGCGCGGTAGCCCTCTTCCAGCGGCTGGTAGGTGCAGGCGATGCCGCGGGAGCGCACGGCGGTGACGGCGGGCGACCACATGGACTGGATCACCACCTCGCCCGACGCCATCAGGTTCACGCTCTCGTCGAAGCTCTTCCAGAACGCGCGGAACTGCCCGGCGCGCTTGGCCTCGATCAGGAAGGCGGTGGTCTTCTCGATCTCGTCCCGCGTCATGTTGCCCTTGTCGCCGTATTTCAGCCGGCCCAGGCTTTCCATCACCATGGCGGCGTCCATGATGCCGATGGACGGGATGTTGAGGATGGAGGACTTGCCCTTGAACGCCGGGTCCACGAGGTCGCGCCAGTTGCGGATCGGGCGGCCCACCAGGTCCGGGCGGATGCCGAGCGTGTCGGCGTTGTAGATGGTGGGGATCAGCGTCATCCAGCCGGTGGGCTGGGCTGCGAACTTGGTGGAAGTCGGCCCTTCCACGAAGCCCACGGTATGCGGCGCGGTGCCCTGGGCGATGCGGCTTTCGGGCGACAGCCGGCCGGTGGTGAAGATGGGCACGATCTTGTCGTAGTTCTTGATCTTCTTCACGTCCATCGGCTGCAGCACGCCGGCGGGGAAGATCTTCTTGCAGATGAAGTACTCGATGTCCGCGATGTCGTAGGACCGAGGCTGCGTCACCGCCTTCTGCGACACCGCATCGGTGTCAAGCGCCGTCATTGCCAGCGTGAAGCCCAGGTCCTGCTTCACCTTGTCCGCCAGCGCGTTCAGGTTCGACACGCCGGTGCCGAACTGCCGCAAGGTGATGTTGCGGATGTTCTGCGCCCAGATGGTCGGAAAGCCAGTGATCGCGCCCGACCCGGCGGCGGCCCCGGCCAAGCCCAGTCCAGTCCTCAAAGCGGCGCGGCGGCTGATCTTCTTGGTGTTTGCCACGATAAAACTCCTGAATGCAGGGGAGGGGAGTCAGGCGCTCAAGGGATGGGCGTCGGCGGCGGACCAGACGATGGAGGCTGGCTGCCCCACCCCCACGGGATCGGCGAAGAACACGGCATCGGGCAGGATCGCCACCGCGTCCTCCCCGTGCTCGGTGGCGAGCGCCACGCGCACCGACGCGCCCTGGTACTCCACCAGCGACACCGTGCCCCGCACGCCCGGGCACGCCGCGTCCGGCACCGAGGCCAGCCGGCAGCGGTCGGCGCGGACTGCCACTTGCGCGCCGGGGCTGCCCAGCACGTTGTGGCCGCCGATGAAGCGCGCGACGAAGGCGGCGGCCGGGCGGTCGAACACCTCCCGTGGGGGCGCCGCCTGCTGGATGCGCCCGCCGTCCATCACCACGACCAGGTCGGCCAGCGCCATCGCCTCCTCCTGGCTATGGGTGACGTGGACGAAGGTGAGGCCGAGGTCGCGCTGCAGCCGCTTCAATTCGGCACGCATCCGCCCGCGCAGGAACGGGTCGAGCGCCGACAGAGGCTCGTCCAGCAGCAGCACCCGCGGCTCGGTCAAGAGCGCGCGGGCCAGCGCCACCCGCTGCTGCTGCCCGCCCGAAAGCTGGGCGGGCATCCGGTCGGCGTATGCCTGCATTTGCACCATCTCCAGCCCGCGCCGCGCCCGGGCGTGCCGCTCGGCCCGGCCGACGCCACGCATCTTGAGGCCAAACGCCACGTTGTCCAGGCAACTGCGATGCGGGAACAGCGCGTAGCTTTGGAACATCATGGCGGTGCCGCGCCCGGCGGGCGGAACGTCCGTCACGTTGCGGCCATCCACCAGCACGTCGCCTTCCGACACCGTCTCGTGCCCGGCGATCATGCGCAATGTCGTGGTCTTGCCGCAGCCGCTCGGCCCCAGGAGGCAGCAGTACACGCCGCGGGGGATGTGCAGCGTCACGGCATCGACGGCGGTGGCGCCGCCATACCGCTTGCTCACCGCGACCAACTCGACGCCATGCACCAATCCGCCTGCTCCCCATGCGCCGCGGGCGTTGCAAGCCCAATGCACCGCAGGCGTTGCAAGGGACGTACCAAGGACGGCGCTACTTCGTCCCGTACAACCGGTCGCCCGCGTCGCCAAGGCCCGGGCGGATATAGCCGTGCTCGTCGAGGCCGCGATCGATGGCGGCGGTGAACACCGGCACGTCGGGATGCTCGTCCTGCAGCACGGCCAGGCCCTCGGGCGCCGCGAGCAGGCACACGAAGCGCAGTTGCGCGGCGCCCGCCTGCCGCAGCCGGGTCAACGCCGCGGCGGCGGAGTGCCCGGTCGCCAGCATGGGATCGACCACCACCACCAGCCGCTCCGGGATGTCATCCGGCAGCTTGAGGTAGTACTCGACCGGCACCAAGGTCGCGGGGTCGCGATACAGCCCGATGTGGCCGACGCGGGCGGAGGGCACGAGGTCCAGCATCCCGTCCAGGATGCCGTTGCCCGCCCGCAGGATCGGCACGAAGCACAGCTTCTTGCCCGACAGCAGCGGCGCCTCCGTGGCCTCCATCGGCGTTTCGACGGTCACGGCGTCGAGCGGCAGGTCGCGCGTCACCTCGTAGGCCATCAGCAGGCTGATTTCCCGGGCGATCTGCCGGAACTCGGCGGTGGGCGTCGTCTTTTGCCGGAGCAGCGTGAGCTTGTGCTGCACGAGCGGGTGGCCGACCACCGTGACGGCGGGGAAGCGCGCGTCGCTGTATGCCTGCATCAGAACACCGTCCCATCGCTCTGGATGCGCAAGGGCGGCCCGCCATCGGCCCGCCGCTCCGCCGCCGCCTGGCGCCCCGCCGCCCAGGTCCCGCCTTCCAGGAGGCGAGACAGCGGCAGGGTGGCCGCATCGCCCCCAAGCCTAGCGCGGAGCGGCGGCGCGATCCGGTCGAGCAGCGCCACCGTCAGCGCGCGCCATTCCACCACCGCCGGGTGTCCCGGCGCCAGCGGCGTGTCGGCCAGCCCGGGATCGCGCAGCCGCAGCACGCCCAGGTCAAGGAACAGCCCGCCGTTGCGGTATTCCGGCAGGCCGGTCAGCGCCTCGATGCCGGTCACGGCGATGCCCGCGTCCTCGAAGACTTCGATCAACGAGTAGGTCAGCCATTGCGAAAGCTTGTGGAACGGCACCAGCCCGGCGCTGCCCGCCGGCCCACCGGCCAGCGGCAGGTCCGGGTAGCGCCACACGTCGCCCAGGCTGCGCCCGGCGAGCACGATGCGCGGCGGCCAGACCGGGCCGAGGCCGTCCAGCACCGCGCTCAGGATGTCGCGGGCCGCAACCGTCGCGTGGCCGCTGGCAAGGTGGTCGAACAGCCGGCCGACACGGGGATTGTCGCGCCCGAACAGGTCTGGCCGATCCAGCAACGCCGCGCCGAGGCCGCGCAGCAGGGCCGCACGCCCGTCCAGCCCCGGCATCGGGTTGCCCTCATCCACCTGGAAAGCGCGCGCCAGCGCCGAGGCATTGATCCGGGCCAGCCCGCCCGCATCGGCGCGCATCCCGCCGTCGCCCGCGAACAGCCCGGCCTCGAAGGCGCGCAGGCTGGCCACCGCCAACCCTTCCGACCGGGACAGCACGAGGCCGGTGCCCGGCTCGGCATAGCGCCAGCCTCCGGCGCCCGCGTCCAGCAGCACGCTGACCACGCAAAGCTCGACCCGTGCCCGCGCGGCCTCCGCCGCGCCCAAATCGGCCAACGAGGCGCCCAGCGGCCCCCAGCGGTCGATGCCCCCCGCCGCGAAATGCCGCCAGCGCGCGTGGTGCGGGATGCGGAGATCCGGGTAGGCGCCGCGCACGACGGAGGCGACGTAGGCCGCGGCGCCGTCCAAACGCGCAAGGTCCACGGTGAAGTGCCGCAGCCCGCCCGCCTCCGCCAAGGCCAGCATCGCACCGGCGCGGCTGCGCACGGCCTCCGGGGTGCAGAGCCAGGCCGCCGCCTCCGCCTCACTCATCCAGCGCGCGGCCCTTGGCCTCGTGCAGGACCTCGGGCGGCGGCACGGCGTCGGTGTAGTAGCCGGCCGCCTTCTTCGCATCCATCTCGACGCTGGCGTCGGCGGGGATCAGCTCGTCGGGGATGGCGACGCGCTCCACCACCTCGATGCCGCTCGCCACGATGGGCGCGTATTTCATGTTGCTCATGGACACCAGCCGGTCGATGCGGGTGATGCCCAGCCAGTGCAGCACGTCCGGCATCAGCTCCTGGAACCGCATGTCCTGCACGCCCGCGACGCACTCCGTCCGCTGGAAGTAGGCGTCGGCCCGGTCGCCGCC
>CAXTUO010000325.1:0-4956 GCA_964247175.1 uncultured Acetobacteraceae bacterium
TCGTCCTCAGTGCAGCAGTCAAAAGCAAATTGCAGCAGGGAAGATGAAGCGACACCGCGCCATGCTGCTGCTCGGCTTCGGGGCGGCGCTGCGCCGCTCAGAGCTGGTCGCGCTGCGCCTGGGTGACGTCGAGCCGGTGCCGGGTCGTGGCCTTCGCTTCCTGGTGCGCCGCTCCAAGACCGACCAGCACGGCCAGGGCCAGGAGGTCGCGATCTGGGCCAACCCGGCCGAACCGCAGATCTGCCCCATGGCGGCGCTTGATGCCTGGCTCGGCCACCGGACGTAGGCGCGCGACCTCGACGGGGCAGGCCCCGAGAGCGCCCGCTGTTCTGCGCCGTAACCAAGGCCGGGCGGCCCACAGGCGCGGCCCTGTCCGACAAGGCGGTCGCCCGCCTGGTCAAGGGCGCCGCCGGGCGCGCCGGCCTCGACCCCGAGCGGCTACAGCGGCCACTCGCTGCGCGCCGGCCTCGCCACCGCGGCCGCCGACGCTGGCGCCGCCCTGCCCGACCTCATGCGCCAAACCCGGCACAAGAGCACCCAGGTGGCGCTGGCCTATCTCCGCCCCGCCGACCTGTGGCGCAACAACGTCACCGAACGGGTGTTCGCGGGCGGCACAGCGGCCGAGGAGTGAAGAAGCCGGTCGGGCTGGGAGTCGCGTGACCGGGGAAGCAGTCCCGGCGGGAACACGGATCGTGCTGACCGGGCCGCACGAGCAAGGGAACGCGACAGATGCAGGGGCCTGCGCAGCGGGCGCGAAGGCAAGTCCGCGAATTGCAATCCGCGCGACAAGGGCGCTTATCGCGTGTCCCTGGGCGAGAGCGCAAGCCCACCAGCGTTGCGGCGCACCCAAGTTCCTGTTTTCGCTGGTAGTGGCTATGACGGGCCGCTGACGCTAGTTGCTCGGGAACTTCCGTCCTGCCCGTCGCGCGCTGTCAATGAAGCGTCCAGGAATGACCCGAAGCGGTCAGGGAGAGTCGACAAAGCTCAGACCACCTGACGCCGACAAGCTGCCAACCTGGCGGTGCCACATGGAGTCAGGGTGCGCCACGCCGGATCAAGGAACCTGCCACAGGCTTCCCAGCCTTTGATCCACGCGGCAGGGCTCTGGAACGATGAGATCAACCGAACTCTGTACACGCTGGCGGAGTCGCACAAGCAAATGCGGACTCAGCGTGCGCCTACCCCGCCGTAGCCACCCATGCCCTGACCGAACCTTGTACACGCTTCAACTCCCCATTCGCGCGTAAAGACCGAACTTTAGGCACCACTTGTCCGAACTTCTGTCACGCCCCCGCCCGACCGTTCGCCTTGTGTGACAACACTTTGTGCGAGTTATCCACCGATATTTGTTCACCAGTACTATTC
Organism: uncultured Acetobacteraceae bacterium; assembly: GCA_964247175.1. Lineage (GTDB taxonomy): Bacteria > Pseudomonadota > Alphaproteobacteria > Acetobacterales > Acetobacteraceae > CAHJXG01. The sequence goes on from CAXTUO010000325.1 coordinate 1,366, forward strand.
TAGAAGAAAGAAAAACTTCAATTGAGCTTGCGTGCAAAGAGTTCGGCGGCTGCCAGTGGCCAGGCGGTGAACAGAGTTCGGCCTTCCAGAGGTGACCGCAAATGAGCCAATGTCTGCCATGGAGGGTGGCATGAAACGCCAAAAAGATCTGTTCGCCGACAGTTCGTTAGACATGACGCCGGTTGGTCCTGAGGCGACAGTACATGACATCCTCAAAGCCAAGGGTAGGCGGGGAGCAGCGGCGTTTGCGTCCCGGACACTGGCGGAGGTCGGCAGACGAGCGCCAGTGGATGTTCTAACGGGATCGCGCGGAGGCCGCATCATCGCGACGGCAGCGGACGTCGCAGAAGAAGCCGGGGCACTAGGATCGACAGCCGCGGCGGCAGGGCATGTCTACTCCGGATGGTGCATGCTGGGATTGCCCTACCGCCGTCCACAGGGCGAGAAAGACAAAATTTGGCGCATCAGCACTGATTATGCTGACATCACGATCCAGTCCGGCACGATCAGCCGTGATGATGGGGAGGCAGAGTACTCGGGAGTTCCATTCGGCTCCTATGCACGTATGGCCTTGATCGCACTGCAATCCGAGGCTCTCGAACAGAACAGCCGCGATATTGAACTCGGCGAGACGGCTTACGATGCTTTGAAGCGCCTGGGCCTGCCAGATGGTGGCAAGGTAGCGGATTCGGCGCTGACTCAAATCGAGAAGTTGGCCCGGTGCCATGTGAGCTTCCGGATCGGCTCGGACCTGAGAGGCCTCCAAATCAACGAGCGCCTAGTGGAGGCTTTCGAATACGCTACGGAGGGCAAAACATTCATCAGGCGGGTTCGTCTCAGCAGGGCGTTCTTTGAAGGTCTGCGACGGCATCCGGTAGCTATAGACCGCTCGGCCGTGCAAAGAATTCGGAACAGCCCAGTGGCCCTCGACGTTTATCTGTGGCTGAGTTACCGCCTTCCCGTACTTGAACGCGAAACCCCGATTTCTTGGGGCGCCCTTCATCGGCAGTTTGGGCACGGGATAGGGATCATGCGGTTTTTCAAACGGCCATTCGCCGAGAACCTGGAACTTGCCCGGTCTGTCTACCCTGCTGCTAGTTTCACGCTGACTGAACACGGCATAATTCTTCGGCCATCACCACCTCCGCGCCGGCAGAAGCTCATTGCGGCCTGAAATGCCCGCAAGGGTGTGTACGAAGTTCGGTTGCAGATAAAAGGAGTTCGCGCACAGAGAAATCGGCCATGTGACGACGTCCGAACTTTGCGCACGCTCTGTGCCTTTCAGCATCAACGCGGTGTTAGTGCAGGGACATGGCTTGATAGCCTGATGCCGACGGCGGGGCTGCTTTTCTGCCATGCCGTTCAAGCACAATGCCGCCCATCACCACCGCATTCCACACGCCTTATACCACGTCACGAACTCGCTGGGAGCGCTGCTCCGCAGCTGGCCGGCGTATGAGGCAGGGTTGCGGCGGCGCGGCGACCTGACCCTTTGGCTGGACGAGGCGGCGCTGGATGGCTGGGCTGCGCCAAAACAGAGCAGTCCCGGCGGGCAGCCGCTGTATTCCGAGCTGGCCATCGAACTCGTGCTAACGCTGCGCCTCGTGTTCCATCTGGCCCTGCGCTGTGGATTCCGACGAAGCCGCCCGGGTATTCCGAGCGTGCTGCACCTGCTCGGGCTCGAACTGAGGGTGCCAGACCACTCGACGTTGAGCCGCCGCGGTCGGGCATTCGCGGGGCGCCAGCCGCGTGTGCTGGCCAGCGCAGGCCCGGTTCACTTGGTGTTGGACAGCACGGGTCTGGAGCTGATCGGCCAAGGCAAGTGGGACGCTGAGAAGCACGGCCGGGCGCGCCGGCAGTGGCGCAAGTTGCATTTTGTCATGGACGCCGACGCGGGCGAGATCGCAGCACACGTGCTGACCGAGGGTCACGCTGATGAGGCGGCCCAAGTGCCGGCCCTGCTCGGGCAGGCTGAGGGCACCATCGCGTCCGTCACCACGGACGGTGCCTACAACGGCGTGCCCACTTACGCGGCTGCTGGGGCTCGGCAGCGCCATCCACCGCCGGATGTCGTGGTCCCGCCTCGAGCGTGGGCGCTGCTAAGCGCGGACAAGGGCGATGACGGCGTCCAGAGCCAGCGTGACCGCCACATCCGGCTCATGGCCGAGCGCGGCCGCATGGGATGGCAGAAGGCGACCGGGTACGGCAGGAGGAACAAGGCCGAGACGGCCATGACGCGATACAAACACCTGATCGGCCCCAAGCTGCACGCCCGCAGCCTGCTGGCCCAACAAGGCGAGGTCGCCATCGCCGTTGCGGTGCCGAACACGATGATCCGAACGGCAAGGCCCGTTTCGATCCGCGTCGCCTGATCAACGCACGGGACGGGTCAACTCAGCCTCGTCCCGTTCCATGCACCAACACCCCTTCGCGGCAGATGCGCTATTCTCAGAATGGCCGCCGAGAACAGCAGCCCACGCAAGCCTGGCTACTCACTGCTGAGTGCGACTGGACAGGGCAGCATAGAGTCAGGAACGCCTTGAAGCATCTTGTACAAAATGCCTTACAGCTTCACTGTCTATTTTTCCAGCGTCGCCGGTCTTTCACCAGGTCGACGTCCTCCAGGCGAAAGTCGGCGTTTCTTAGACGCAGTTTCCACAACTACCTTGAGTTGAATTGCCCTGACTTCTGCTTGGCCGTGCCGATGCCCATCTCTGGGGTTTGCAGAGATGAGGACGACTTTGGACACCAGGATCTTGGACCTGATCGCGACGGTGGTCGAGTGCTGTGAGGAACCACGTGAGCCAGCGCCCGGACACCCCGTGACGGAAACTGTGCGGGTGCTGGCCACCCTGCGCCGGTTCCTGCGCGAAGGCACGCCGTGGCGCAGCCTGCGGGCAAGTGAGGACGAGGCGAGCGGCTCGACCCTGCGCCGCGCGTTTAAGCATTGGGCGCGCACAGGTCTGCTACGCGAAGTACATGCGCTGCTCGTGGCGATGCTGCGTGGCAATCCGACCCTGATCCTGGACAGTTGCTCGGTGCGGGCCAAGCGAGGCGGCGACCTCACCGGACCCAACCCGACCGACCGTGGCAAGCGGGGCACAAAATACCATGTCGCGGTGAACGGGGACGGGGTGCCGGTCGCATGCATGGCGACAGCGGCCAACGTCAACGACACCGTCCTGTTCGAGCGCTTGTTCCTGGCCGCCTTTGCCGTCATGGCCCCAGCCGCAAATGCTTCGCGTTTCGGCGACATCCGCACCGTGTTCGCCGACCGTGGCTATGATGCCGAGGGCAACCGCGCCTTGTGCCGCAGCTTCGGCGCCGAGCCGCACATCCACAAGCGCCGTCAGCCGAGCGGGTCAAGCTTGGGCAAGCAGCGCTGGCCGGTGGAGCGCAGCAACTCCTGGCTGCTAGAGAACAAGCGCCTTGCCCTGCGCTACGACCGGCTCGGTTTCATCGTTCAGGCCCTGCTCCAGACAGCGTGCATACTCCTGGTTGCAGGACACCTGGCCCATGAATTGTAAAAACCGCCTCTAAGTGGTGCATCCGGCAAGTTGGTTGAGATTTCTGCCGGTATGGTGCATTGAG
>CAXTUO010000326.1:0-4954 GCA_964247175.1 uncultured Acetobacteraceae bacterium
GGGCCGGACGGGTCCCACCACTGTGTCGCCAGCGCATCGAACCGAGTGATTTCTTCCGTAACGACCGATGGGGCCGCTTGTCTGCCGGGTTGCGCGCCTGCCATGCTGTTCGCCCCTGTTGCCCCGGTGGTTCAATCAGTATGTGATCGGCAGCAGGCGCCGCCGCAACGGTTGGGCCGGCAGCGGAAAGGCGAGAAGCAGGCATGGCGCGGATCGTGATGAAGTTCGGCGGAACCTCGGTGGCCGATCTGGACCGCATCCGCAACGCCGCCCAGCGGGTGCAGGCCGAGGTCGCGGCCGGGCACGAGGTGGCCGTCGTCGTGTCCGCCATGTCCGGCGTCACCAACCAGCTCGTCGCCTGGTGCGGGTCGCTGTCTCCTTTGCACGACGCCCGCGAGTATGACGCCGTGGTGGCCACGGGGGAGCAGGTGACGTCCGGCCTGATGGCCATCGCGCTGCAGGCCTTGGACGTGCCGTCGCGGTCCTGGACCGGGTGGCAGGCCGGCATCCTGACGGACGACGCGCACGGCAAGGCGCGGATCGCTTCCGTGGACGGGGCGGCGCTGCTGGCGACGATGGCGGAGGGCCAGGTGCCGGTGGTGGCGGGGTTCCAGGGCCTGGGGCCGCAGGGGCGGGTGAGCACCCTGGGGCGCGGCGGGTCGGACACCTCGGCGGTGGCGCTGGCGGCTGCGCTGCGCGCCGACCGTTGCGACATCTACACGGACGTGGACGGCGTTTACACGACGGACCCTCGGATCACCGCCCGCGCCCGCAAACTGGACAAAATCGCCTACGAGGAGATGCTGGAGCTCGCTTCCGTGGGGGCAAAGGTGCTCCAGACTCGTAGCGTAGAACTCGCGATGAAGGAGCGGGTGCGGGTTCAGGTGCTATCGAGCTTCGCCGACGTGCCTGGAACCCTGGTGGTGGATGAGGACGAGATCGTGGAACAAGCAATGGTATCCGGCATCGCCTACTCGCGCGACGAGGCCAAGATCACGCTGCGCCACGTGCCCGACCGCCCCGGCGTCGCCGCCGCGATCTTCGGCCCGCTGTCGGAAGCGCAAGTGAACGTCGATATGATTGTGCAGAACGTCGCGGCCGACGGGACCACGGACATGACCTTCACCGTGAGCCGCACCGACCTGCCGCGCGTGCACACCGTGCTGGCGGCGCATCGGGCGGCCATCGGCTCCGACACCGTGCTGACCGACCCGGATGTCGCCAAGATCAGCGTGGTCGGCGTCGGCATGAGGAGCCACGCGGGCGTCGCCAACATCATGTTCGGCACGCTGGCGGGCAAGGGGATCAACATTCAGGTCATCTCCACCAGCGAGATCAAGGTCAGCGTGCTGATCGCGACGGAGTACACCGAGCTTGCGGTGCGCGCGCTGCACACCGCCTACGGCCTCGATGCCGCCTGACATCGTCGCCCCCGGCTTCGGTACTTCAAGCTCCGGCGCCCTGCTCGCGCAGGCCGAGTTCGACCGGCTGTCGGAGCGCGGGCGGCGCTTCCTCGGCAGCCGGGCCGCAATCATGGGCGGCGCGATGAGCTGGGTCAGCGAGCGCAACCTGGTCTCCGCCATCAGCAACGCGGGCGGCTTCGGCGTGCTGGCCGGCGGCTCCATGGGGCCGGACGCGCTGGCAAACGAGATCACCGGCACCCAGGCGCTGACCGCCCGGCCGTTCGGCGTCAACCTGCTCACCATGCACCCGCGCCTCCTCGACCTGATCGCGGTCTGCCAGGCGGCCCGAGTCAGCCACATCGTGCTGGCCGGCGGCGTGCCGGGCGCCGCCGCGGTGCGCGCGGTCAAGGAACGCAGCCGCCTGATCTGCTTCGCCCCGGCGCTCGTGCTGGCCCGACGCATGGTGCGGCTGGGCGCCGACGCGCTGGTGATCGAAGGGTCGGAGGCCGGCGGCCACATCGGCCCGGTGTCGCTCGCGGTGCTGGCCCAGGAGATCCTGCCGCACGTTTCGGAGGTGCCGGTGTTCGTCGCCGGCGGCATCGGCCGGGGCGAGGCGATCCTCGCTTTCCTGGAAATGGGCGCGGCCGGCGCGCAGCTCGGCACCCGGTTCGCCGCGGCGAAGGAGAGCATTGCCCATCCGCGCTTCAAGCAGGCCTTCATCCGCGCCCGCGCCCGCGACGCGCTGCCGAGCGTGCAGCTCGACCCGCGCTTCCCGGTGATCCCCGTGCGCGGCCTGGCCAACGCCGGCACGGAAGCGTTCCTGCGGCACCAGGCGGCGGCGATGGCGCGCGTCGATGCGGGCGAGCAGACGCGGGAAGAAGCGCAGTTGTCCGTCGAACACTTCTGGGCAGGCAGGCTGCGCCGCGCGGTGATCGACGGCGACGTGGAACACGGCTCGGTGATGGCCGGGCAGTCCGTGGGCATGGTGACAGCGGAGCAGCCGATCGCGGAGATCATCGCGGAGCTGGTTGACCAGGCCTGCGGGGCGCTTGCCGCCCGGCACGATCCGGCCCGGCCTTAGATGCTGCAAACGCGCCGTCTGCTGTCCCGGCTGCGCGACATGATGGCGCTCGGCTTTTCCATGCTCGGGGCCGCGGATGCGGGCGGCGTGCCGCTGGGCGACCTCGCGGCGCTGGTGGCGGGGGAGATGGTGGCGGAGGTCTGCACCATCTACGCCCTGCGGCCCGGCGACCTGCTGGAACTCGCCGCCACCCACGGCCTCAACCCGGAGTCGGTCGGGCGCACCCGGCTGCGGGTGGGGGAGGGCATCGTGGGCATCGTGGCGGCCACCGGCACGGTGCAGAACCTGCCGGACGCGCAGAACCACCCCGCCTTCGCCTACCGCCCGGAAACCGGGGAAGACCCGTTCGCGTCCCTGCTGGCCGTGCCGGTGCGGCGCAGCGGCAAGCTCGTCGGCGTGCTCGCCGTGCAGAACCGGGCGCCGCGCCGCTACGGGGATGACGAGGTGGAACTGCTGGAAACCGTCGCCATGCTGCTAGCGGAGGTGCTGGCCGCGGCGGGTGTCCGGGACGGGGCGCAGCAGGGATTGGGCGCCACGGTGCCGCAGCGGTTCGGGGCGACGCCCATCGCGCCGGGCATCGCGGTCGGCCCGGTGGTGCTGCACGGCGCCGGGGCGCCCTTGCGCCGCCTGCTGGCCGAGGACCCCGCGGCGGAGGCGGAGCGCCTGGACCTCGCGGTCGCCTCCATGCGCCAAACGCTGGACGACCTGATCGAAACGCGGCTGCCGGACGGTGACGGCCCGCGGGAGGTGCTGGAAGCGACGCGCCTGGTGGCCGGCGACGGCGGCTGGATGCGCCGGGTGCGGGAAGCGGTGGCGGGCGGCCTGACGGCGGAAGCGGCGGTGTACCGCGTCACCAACGACATCCGCGACCGGATGCGCCGAATTGCCGACCCGTATCTGCGCGAGCGCCTGGCGGACATGGAGGACCTGGCTGGACGGCTGCTGGCGGCGCTGGACGGCGGGGGGAGGCGCTGCCGGCCATCCCGCAGGGCGCCATCCTGATTGCCCGGCGGCTCGGCCCGGCGCAGCTCCTGGAATGGCACGCCCGCGGCATCGGCGGCGTCGCCATCGAGGAAGGGAGCACGGCCGGGCACGCGGCGATCCTGGCCCGCGCCCTCGGCCTGCCGGCGGTGGGCGGCGTGCGCGGCCTGCTGGCGGCGGTGGAGGACGGCGACAGCGCGGTGCTGGACGCCGAGGAAGGGCAGTTGATCCTCCGCCCGGACAGCGAGGTGCGGATCGCCTACGCCCGCGCGCTGGACGCCCGCTCGCAGCTGGAGGCCGGGTTCGCCGCGCAGCGCCACCGCCCCGCGCGCACGGCGGACGGGGTGGCGCTGAGCCTGATGCTCAACGTGGGGCTGGCGCGGGAGGTCGAGCAGCTCGACGCTACGGGCGCTGCCGGCATCGGGCTGTTCCGGACGGAGATCGCGATGCTGGCGGGCGGCGAGGTCGCGGACGTGCCGGAGCAGGCGGCGCTGTATGCCCGCGTGCTGGACGCCGCCGGGGACCGCCCGGTGCGGTTCCGCACCCTGGACCTCGGCGGCGACAAGCTGCTGCCGGGCGCGGCCCTGCAGGAGGAGGAGAACCCGGCCATGGGCTGGCGCAGCCTGCGCGTCGGGCTCGACCGCCCGGCGCTGATGCGCCGGCAGCTCCGTGCCCTGCTGCTGGCGGCGCAGGGCCGCACGCTGTCGGTGATGTTCCCCATGGTCGCCACCGTCGCCGAGTTCCATGCCGCCCGCGAACTGCTGATGGCGGAAGCGGCGCGGGTGCGCCCGGTGCCGGAGCGCCTGCTGGTCGGTAGCATGATCGAGGTGCCGGCCCTGCTGTGGCAGTTGCCGGCCCTGATGGCGGAGGCGGACTTCGTGTCCATCGGGTCCAACGACCTCATGCAGTTCCTGTTCGCCGCCGACCGCGGCACCCCGGGGCTTGCCGGGCGCTACGACTTCTTGTCGCCGCCGGTGCTGGACGCGCTGGACCAGGTGTGCGCGGCGGCGGCGGCGGCAGGGGTCGAGGTGTCCTTGTGCGGCGAGCACGCCGGGCGCCCGTTGGAGGCCATGGTGCTGGCGGCGCTCGGCATCACCACCCTGTCGATGCCGGCGTCGGGCCTGCTGCGGCTCAAGGCGGCGTTCGCGTCCGTGCAGCTTGCGGAGCTGCGGGCCGTGCTGGCGGCGGCCCGGCGGAACGCGGCCGGCCAGGCCAGCCTGCGCGCGCCGCTGCTGTCCTGGGCGCGCGAGCACGGGCATTTGGTGTAGCGGCCGCGCCGAGCGGGTTAGCCATGAATTTACAGCTTGCAGTGGTTGCGCTTGCGGAGTAGTCGCGTAAACCAAATGATGCCGAACCAAACGAAAGCAGGCCTGATCTTCCGGCGTCGCGGCGCCGGGCGCTTGCAGGCGGGCGGGGCGTGGGTTCCCGCCGACGCCGACCGGGACGGCCCCGCCACGGAGGCGGCGCGCGTCGGCGCGGAACTCCGCGC
>CAXTUO010000327.1:0-4952 GCA_964247175.1 uncultured Acetobacteraceae bacterium
GGGCGACCTGGTGGTCATGGAGGCCCTGGGCGGCGGCATGACCTGGGGATCCGCTCTGGTCCGCTTTTGAGGCGCGGGCGCAACAGCCTCGGCAAAAATTGTTTTAAGGTCAGGGTGTTCGCTTGACGGCTATGCAGCACATGCATAGCCTGACGCAATGAACACGGTGACGCGGGCGCAATTGGCCGAAACGATCTACGCGCAGGTCGGGCTGTCGCGCAACGACTCGGCGGACCTGCTTGAGACGGTGTTGGAACGGATGTCACGGGCCTTGGAAGCCGGTGACTCCGTGAAGATCAGCGGGTTCGGGACGTTTTCGGTCCGGCAAAAGGGGCGGCGGATCGGCCGCAACCCGAAGACCGGGGTGGAAGTGCCGATCCTGCCCCGCCGCGTGCTGACGTTCCGGCCTAGCCAGGTGCTGAAGGCGCACGTGAACGGCTCGGCCATCCCGGCGAGCGACGACGTATGAGCGGCTCCGACGACCTGCCGCCGGATGAGGAGGTGCCCGACGAGGCCGTCTTGGCCGTTCCAGGCGATTCAGGCATGGGCGATGCAGGCGTGGGCGACGCGGGCACCGACGACAGCCGGCCCCGGGCCAAGAAGGCGCCCAACGCATTCCGCACGATCAGCGAAGTGGCGGATGAGCTTCATATCCCGCAGCACGTCCTGCGGTTCTGGGAAACCAAGTTCCCGCAGATCAAGCCGCTCAAGCGCGGCGGCGGTCGGCGGTATTACCGTCCTGACGACATCCTACTGCTGCGCCGCATCTCCGATTTGCTGTATATCCAGGGTTACACGATCAAGGGCGTGCAGCGCCTGTTACGGGAGGGTGGGGGCCAATTGTCAGACAACATTCCACCGGCGACCGCCGCCGAGCGTGCCGCCGCCGAGGCCGAACGGGCCAGCAACACCACACCGGAGCCGCCCGAGCCTGCCCCCAGCCCCAACACGGACGAAGTTGCCCGGCTCCGCGCCTTGCTGCGGCACAGCCTGGACGAACTGACGGCGCTCCGGGCCATGCTGGATTGATGCCGAAGCCTGGGCTTCGGATGCGCCCGGCGTTGCGGCCCGCGCGGCACCCTGCTAGACCAGGGCCGTGTCGGAGCGTAGCGCAGCCTGGTAGCGCATCAGTCTGGGGGACTGGGGGTCGTGGGTTCGAATCCCGCCGCTCCGACCACCTTGCCAGCAGGCGTTAGGCCGGAAGCAGCACCGTCGCCACCGCCTGCGCCGCGATGCCCTCGCCACGCCCGGCGAACCCCAACCGTTCGGTCGTTGTCGCCTTCACGGAAACGAGGCCGGGTTCGACGCCCAACAGTTCAGCCAGCCGGGCCTGCATCGCTCCGGCGTGCGGCGTGATCTTCGGTTGCTCGCAAATCAGCGTCACGTCGGCGTTGGCCAACCGCCCGCCGCGCCCCGCGATCCGCCCGGCGGCGTGCGCCAGGAACCGGGCGCTGTCGGCATCCTTCCAGGTCGCCTCGCTCGGCGGGAAATGGCGGCCGATGTCGCCTTCCGCCAGCGCACCGTAGATCGCGTCGCACAACGCATGGATGCCGACATCCGCGTCGGAGTGCCCGGCCAGCCCGAGCGCGTGCGGCACCGTCACCCCGCACAGCACCAAGGCGCGGCCCGCCGCCAGCGCGTGCACGTCGAACCCGGTGCCGACCCGCGGCACCATCCCCGGCGTCAACGCCCGTTCCAGCCGCATGAGGTCCTCCGGGTAGGTCAGCTTGATGTTGTCCTCGGCCCCGGGCACGAGGTCCACGGGGAGGCCCGCCTGCTCCAGCAGGGCGGCGTCGTCCGTGAGGCCGGGCGCGGCGTGTTCGCGATGCAGGCGGAGCAGGGTGGGGTAGTGGAAGGCCTGCGGGGTCTGCGCGCGGAACAGGCCGGCCCGCTCCACGGTGGCCTCAATGCGCCCACCCGCGGCGCGCTTCAGCGTGTCGGCCACCGGCAAGGCCGGGATGGCGCCCGGCACACGGGCGAGCGCGGCAAGCAAGGCCGGGATCACGTGCCCGGGCACGCAGGGACGCGCGGCGTCATGGATCAGCACGACCTCCGGCGCAAGCGGCGCCAAGGCCTCAAGCCCGGCGCGCACGCTGTCCTGGCGCGTGGCGCCGCCCGGCACGGCCGGAAGGCATTCGAGGCCGAGCAGCGCCGGGCCGAGCAGCGCCGGGTCTCCCACCGGCTGCAGGTGGGCCACATGGGGCAGCAGGCATTCCGCCGCCCAGCGCACGACGGGCTTGCCCGCGATCACCGCGTATTGCTTGGGCTGGCCGGCCCCGAACCGAGTGCCGGAACCGGCGGCGACGAGGATGGCGGCAGCACGCATGGCGCCACCCAATGCCGCCCGCCCGCCACGGCGTCAACCCGGGCGGCCCGCTGCGGTCGGTGATTGCGTCAGGCGCGGCCCGGCATTAGTTTGCCCAAATCATGGGCAACCCAAATACCACAGGCCTGATCGGCCCCATCACCCTGGGATCAGGGCGCCATGCCGTCACGCTCGACAGTCCGGTGATCCTGGCGCCGATGTCGGGGGTCACGGACCTGCCGTTCCGGCGCCTGGCAAAGCGGCAGGGCGCCGGCCTCGTGGTGTCCGAGATGATCGCGTCGTGGGCCATGGTGCGGGAGAACCGGGTGACGCTGCGCATGGCGGAGGTCGATGGCTGCGGCGGCCCCAGCGCGGTGCAGCTCGCCGGCTGCGACCCGGCGGCCATGGCGGAGGCGGCGCGCATCGCGGTCGGCCACGGCGCCGACCTGATCGACATCAACTTCGGCTGCCCGGTGAAGAAGGTCGCGGTCGGCCAGGCGGCCGGGTCCGCCCTGATGCGCGACGAGGCCGCGGCCGCCCGCATCCTGGAAGCGACGGTGCAGGCCGTGCCGGTGCCGGTCACGCTCAAGATGCGCATGGGCTGGGACCACGCGAACCTCAACGCGCCCAACCTGGCCCGCATCGCCGAAGCGTGCGGCATCCAGATGGTCACGGTGCACGGGCGCACCCGGCAGCAGTTCTACACGGGAACCGCCGACTGGCGGTTCGTGGCGAAGGTCAAGCAGGCGGTCCGCCTGCCGGTGATCGTCAACGGCGACATCCTGACGGAGGACGACGCGGCGGAAGCGCTGCGCCAGTCCGGCGCGGACGGCGTGATGATCGGGCGCGGCTGCTACGGCCGGCCCTGGTTCCCCGCGCTCGCCGCCCGGTTCCTGGCCACCGGGCAGCGTCAGGCCGAGCCGACGCTCGCCGAGCAGAAGGCCACCATGCTGGAGCATTACGACGCCATGCTGCGGCATTTCGGCGAGGACGCGGGCGTGCGGGTCGCCCGCAAGCACCTGTCCTGGTACTCGCGCGGCCTGTTCGGATCGACCGAGTTCCGCGCCGCTATCAACAAGCTGTCGAGCCGGGCGGCGGTGGAAGCGCTGATCGACGCCTTCTTCGACCCGCTGATCGACCGCAACGCCGCCCGCGTGCCGGAGGCGCTCGCCGCATGAAGGACGCGCTGACACGGGAGCGTCCGCCCCCGGCGGAGCGGTTGGCGCCGCGGCCTCCGCCGGCTCCGTCCGGCGAGATCGACGCGCAGGCGATGCTGGGCGCGCTGCCCATCCCCGTCATGCTGCTCGACGCGGCAAACCGCTTCCGCTTCGCCAACCAGGCGGCCGAGCAGTTCCTCGGAGTTTCCTTGATGCAGCTGCGCCAGATGACGCTGGCCTCCCTGCTGCCGGAGGACAACCCGCTGTTCGCGCTGCTGACGCAGGTCCGGCAGCAAGGCTCCACCATCTTCGACCACGACCTGACGCTGGAAGGCCCGCGGCTCTACAAGCGGGGCACCGCGGTGCAGGCGACGGCGCTTCTGGAGGACCCGGGCTGCGTGCTGCTGACGCTGCAGGACAGCTCCGCCGCCCGGGCGCTGGACCGCCAGATCCAGTTCCGCGGGGCGGCGCGCAGCGTCACCGGCATGTCGGCGGTTCTGGCGCATGAGGTGAAGAACCCGCTCTCCGGCATCCGCGGCGCGGCGCAGCTTCTGGAAGCCAGCGTGACCGACGGCGACCGCGAGCTGACGGTGCTGATCCGGGACGAGGCGGACCGCATCCGGGACCTCGTGGACCGCATGGAGATCTTCGGCGAGAAGCCGATCGAGCGCCGGGCCGTCAACATCCACCGCGTGCTGGAGCACGTGCGCCGCCTCGCCAGCACCGGGTTCGCGGCGCATGTTCGGCTGACCGAGGTGTACGACCCGTCGCTGCCGCCGACCTGGGCCAACCGGGACCAGCTCATCCAGGTGATGCTGAACCTCGTGAAGAACGCGGCCGAGGCGATCACCGGCGACCCGGCGCTCACCGAGCGCGGCACGGGGGAGATCGTGCTGACCACGGCGTACCAGCACGGCATGCGCCTCGCCGTCGCGGGCAGCGACCATCGGCTGCATTTGCCGCTGGTGGTGACGGTGCGCGACAACGGGCCGGGCATCCCGGAGGACATCCGGTCCCACCTGTTCGAGGCGTTCGTGACCAGCAAGCCGTCCGGCAGCGGCCTGGGCCTCGCCTTGGTCGCCAAGATCGTCGGCGACCACGGCGGGCTGATCGAGGTGGACAGCCGTCCCGGCCGGACGGAATTCCGCCTGTTCCTGCCGGTGATCATCGAGACCGAAACGGATGCCCCCTGAAAGGGTCGAGATGACACCCCCCACCGTTCTCGTGGCCGATGACGACCGGTCGATCCGCACGGTCCTGACCCAGGCGCTGGGCCGGTCCGGCTACCAGGTGCGCTGCACCGGCAACGCCGCCACGCTTTGGCGCTGGGTGGAGGATGGGGAGGGCGACTTGGTCATCACCGACGTGGTGATGCCGGACGAGAACGGACTCGACCTGATCCCGCGCATCAAGCGCATCCGGCCGGACCTGCGCATCATCGTCATGAGCGCGCAGTCCACCCTGATGACCGCGGTGAAGGCGGCGCAGCG
>CAXTUO010000328.1:0-4944 GCA_964247175.1 uncultured Acetobacteraceae bacterium
CGACCATTCCGCACAACTTGAACGAGTTCGCCATCCTCATCACCGCCGTCGAGTGGAACAGCGGCTTCGAATGGTACGCGCATTACCCGCTCGCCATGAAAGCAGGATTGGAACCGGGGGTGGCGACAGACCTGCAGGAGGGTCGCCGGCCAGCGAACATGAGCGCGGACGAAACGTTGGTGTACGATTTCGCGACGCAACTGCATCGGAAACATCAAGTGAGCGACGCGGTCTTCACTGCTGCCGTGACACGCTTGGGCGAGCAAGGCGTCACTGACCTGGTTGCGCTCCTGGGCTATTACGGCCTGGTGTCGATGACGCTGAACGTGGCTGAGGTGGCGCCGCCAAACAACGAGCAGGGCTTGGCGCCGCCGCCGAAGTGACCCGGAGCCGGTGAACCGCGGGTAAGCGGCGCCAGCGTCAGGCGTACATCAACCGGCCTGCGGCGCCCCGCACGCCGCCAGCAGGCCGCGCAGGTCCTGGATCGCCGGGAACACCTCCTGGTTCAGGTCACGGCCCTGCCGGTCATGCGCCGCCTGCTCCATCTCCACGATGGCGCGGTCCTCGGCGAAGATGCGCTCGGTGAAGAACACCAGGAACGGCCAAACCGCCTCGATCAGCCCGGGGATGCGCGGGCGGCGCACCGACAAGAGGCCGAAGGTGCGGTTGGTGCGCTGCTCCGCGTCGAGCGGCACATAAACGATCCACAGGTCCATCACCGGGATGTCGTCCCCGGCCCAGATCTTCAGCGTCTGATACGGGTACTCGGTCCGGATCGTCATCTTGTCCCGGTTGTTCTCCCAGCCGCCGACCCGCTTGCTGCCGAAGATCACGCGCTCGCCGAGCGACTGCCCGCCGCCGGAGCGGGCAAAGGTGTAGTCGATCTCCAGCCAGCCGTCGCCCATCCGGCGGCCAAGGAAGCGCGGGCGGATCTGGCCCATCTGCGCGCGGTGCAGGAACTGATGGTTCATGTCCATCAGGTTTTCGTGCATGAACGTGTAATGGCAGCCGATGGGCTTGCCGAAGCGCCGGGTCTTGTAGGCGGGGTCGGCGACGGAGCCGAGCGCGGGGAACGGACGCGACTCGGCCAAGCAGGCATCGCCCGGGAACACGAAGACCAGGCCCTCCGCTTCCCGGCACGGGTAGGCGCGCACGCCGTTCGGCAGGCGGCCCTTGCCGAGGTACGGCACGTCCGTGCAGCGCCCGGTCCGGTCATAGGCCCAGCCGTGGTAGCAGCAGCGGATTGCCTCGCCGTCCACGACCCCCTTGTGCAGCGGCACCTGGCGGTGGGCGCAGCGGTCTTCCAGCGCGAACACGCCGCCATCCTCCTTCCGCACCAGCACGATCGGCTCGCCGGCAAACCGGGTGCCGAGTGCCCGGCCCGGCTTCACCTCGCGCGACCACGCCAGGGGATACCAATGGTCGGGATGCGCGCCGATCCGGCGCAGGTCGGCGCCGGCCAGGGTGTTGGGTCCGTCAAGCATCGCTGTCTCCGCAGTTGCCCGACCATCCGGCTTCATTGCATTCCCGTCAATGCAGGATGAAGTCCCGATGCTGGTCCGCCAGTGCTGGTCCGATCAACGAGGCGCCCCATATCGAGGCCATGCTCGACGCCCCCCGCCCCCTCGCCGTGACCACCGCCCTCCTGCCCCGACCGCCCATGGCGACGCGGGAGCGCTCGCAGGTCGAGGCGTTCCTCGTGCTGCGGCGCAATCCGCTGGAATTGTGGGGCCGGCCCGCCTACGAGCAAGACGTGCTCGGCGGGCGCTTCCTGGGCCGTGAGCAACTGATGTTGAACTCGCCCGATGCCATCCGCCACGTGCTGGTCGCGAACCACGAGAACTACGGCCGCAACATCGGCGCCCGGCGCGTCCTGCAGCCGCTGCTGGGCCGCGGCTTGTTCCTGGCGGAGGGCGCGGCTTGGCGGCATCAGCGCCGCACCATCGCCCCCGCCATGTCACCGCGCACCATGCCCGTGCTGTCCCGCCACGTGGTCGTGGCCTCCCGGCACAGCGAGGCCGAACTGGACCGCCTCCTCGGCCAGCCGGTCGTGCTGATGCCGCATTTGCAGCACCTGGCGCTGCACATCGCGGGGCAGTCGATGTTCTCGCTGGAGATGGCCGGGTTCGGCGCCGAGCTGCGGGCGCTGATCATGGAATACGCCCGGCGCTTCGCGCAGCCCGGCGCGCTCGACCTGCTGCTGCCGATGTCCATCCCTTCGCCGCTCGACCTCGGCCGCGGCGCGTTCCGGGCGCAGTGGCTGCGCTTCATCGACCGGCTGATCGACGCCCGCGCCGAGCAGGCGCCGGCGGAGGGCGGGCCGCGCGACCTGCTGGACATGCTGTCCGCCGCCCGCGACCCGGCGACCGGCGCCGGCTTCGGCCGCGCGCAGCTGCGGGACGAGGTGGCGACGATGATCCTGGCCGGGCACGAGACGACCGCCGTCACGCTGTTCTGGGCCTGCTACGTCGCCGCCCGGCTGCCGGACCAGCAGGAACGCCTGGCCGCCGAGGCCGCCGCGGCCGACCTGTCGGAGGACGGCGCCGCCGACGCGCTGCGCATGCTCCCCGCGATCCGCGCCCATGTGGACGAGGCGCTGCGGCTTTATCCGCCGGCGTTCCTGATCGTGCGGGAAGCGTTGGGGCCGGACGTGATTGCCGGGCGCCGGGTCGCGGCGGGCACGGTGATCAGCGTTTCGCCTTGGGTGCTGCACCGGCACCGCAAGTTGTGGGACGATCCGGACCGCTTCAACGCTGACCGCTTCATGCCGGGCGCGGTGCCGCCGGACCGCTACAGCTACATGCCCTTCGGCGCCGGCCCGCGCATCTGCGTCGGCGCGCAGTTCGCCCTGACGGAGGCCGTGCTGGTATTGGCGCGGCTGCTGCGGCGCTTCCGCATCAGCTTCGCCGGGCGCGGGGCGGTGATGCCGCGCGGCTTCGTCACGACGCAGCCGGACCGGCCCGTCCATTTCGTGCTGGAACGGCGACGCTAGGCGGCAGCGGCGGTGAGCCCGGCGGCAGCGGCCTCGCCCCCGGCTCAAGCTGGGTGGTCAGCTCCGCCAGGCGGCGCGCAGAGCCGATAATGCCTTGCAGCGCCGAGCCGGCGTCCGTGAGCATGTGGTCGGTGCTGCGCAGGATGTCCTGCAGCAAGGCATTGAACTCCGCCTGAACGGCTGCCGACATGTGCGCGCGGCCGAACGTGACCTCGCCCAGCCATGCCGGCAGGCCGCCGGTGATGTCGAGCTGGTTGCCAAGGAAGTAACGCAGGTCGCCATCGGCCCCGAACACGGGCGAGATGAACAGCAGGTTCCAGAACGCGACGCCGTTCTTGCGGTGGTTCACGATCCACTCGATGCAGCCCTCGCCCGCCCGGAGGCAGCGGCCGATGCGGGCGCGGGTGGCCGGGTCGGTGCCGGCGCCTTGCAGGAAGCGGCAGTTGCGTCCGACGATCTCGATGCGGGGATAACCCGACAGCGCCTCGAACGCCGCGTTCATGGCGACCATCGGCAAGTCGGGCAGCCGGGCGTCGCTGAGCACCATGGGTTCCGTGCTGTTGGCGACCGCCGCCAGCAAGGCCGTTTCCATCCTGTCCTGCTCAGCCATGCGCGTCGCCTCCCTTGCCCAGCATGTCTCCGGCGCAAAGAAAGCCAGTCAGCCGTGGCGGTTGCGCCAAACCGCGCGGGCCTGTTCGTCGGCCTGTCCGGGCGCCGTGCCCAAGGCGATCAGCCCCAGCGCCACCGTGGCAATGGCGGTTGCGGCGCCCGGGCCGTCCGCGCCGCGCCAAACCTCGGCGAAACCCGCGTCGCCGCCGGCATCGGGCAGCGGCGGCAGAATGGCCTCGCCCCCGCCCTGCGCGCGGTCGAACCAATGCGCGGCCACGGCCTTGGCCGGGGTGCGCTCGGCCTCCCCGCCGCCGCCCTTGACCACCACGAGGCGGCGCCGGCCCAGCAGGTCCGCGGTTGCGAGGTGCAGCGCGATGTAGGCGGGATGGAAAACCCCGTCCACGCCCACCCTGGCATCGAACGGGTTGAGCAGGCGGGCCGCCGTGTTGAGCGGGGAGCGCAGGCCGAGCAAGCGCCGCAAATCCAGCAACGCCTTGAGCTCCGGGCTGAACGCTTCAAGCGGCAGGTAAGCGAATCCGACCTCGCGAAGCTGCGCCGCGGCCTCCGCACGGTCGCGGGCCGGACGCAGGCCGAGGGCCCGCAAGCCTTCCGGAACCGTCGTGCCGCGGGAAAACTCGTTGCTTCCATGCATCAGCACCCGGTGCCCGGCGCGGGCCAGCGCCAAGGCGGCCAGCAGGAACCAGGGCGCGTCCCGCGTCCGCCCCGCGCCATACGACGGCCAGTCCAGATCCACCGGGGCCGCATCCGCCGGCAGGCCCGCCCCCATGTGCGCTCGGGCGGCATCGACCAACCCGGCCATCTCCGCCGGGTCCTCGCCCCGGTAGCGCAGCAGCATCAGGAACGCGCCGACCTGGTGCGGGTCGGCCTCGCCCGCCAGCACGGCCGACAGCGCGTCCCGCGCTTCTTCCCGCGTCAGGGCGCGCGACCGCCCGGGACCGCGGCCCAGGGTGCGTACAAAGGTGGCGAAGCGATGCTCCTCGGGCGTGGCCGCCGGGTCAGGCCGCAAGGTCGTCCTCAACCGCCGCTGCCGCGACATCCGCCATGGCGACAACCGCGCCGATCAGCACCAAAGTCGGCCCGTCCAACCCGGCGGCGGCGACCGCGTCGGCGATGCCGGCGAGCGTGCCGGGCATCCGGCGCTCGTGGGCAAGGGTCGCGTTCTCCACCGCAATGGCCGGCGTGTCCGACGCCATGCCGGCGGCCAACAGCCGTGCCGTGAGCAGCGGCAGGGTGCGGACGCCCATGTACACCGCAAGCGTCCCGCCCGCGCGGGCCAGCGCCGTCCAGTCATGCTCGGGCAGCCGGTCGTCGCTGCCGTGCGC
>CAXTUO010000329.1:0-4937 GCA_964247175.1 uncultured Acetobacteraceae bacterium
AGCGTGGACCTGGCCGGGGATGCCTGGTTCCTGGGCGTCGAGCAGGTCGTGTTCGGGCGCACGGCCATGGGCGAGGCGGTGCAGGACGCCGGGTTCCGCGACCTGATCGAATTGCGCCGCGACGGGCGCCTGCTGCTGCACGACGCAATCCGCTTGGACGGGCCGGTGCAGGCGGTGCTGGACCACCGGGCCACCGGCCGCGGCGCGCGGGCGGTGGCCACGCTGGTTCATGCCGCGGCTGGTGCCGAAGAGAAGCTTGATGCCCTACGCGACGCCTTGGCGGGGCAGGACGCCGGCGCCTCCGCCTGGGATGGCCTGCTGGTCGCCCGGGTCGTCGCCGCAGATGGCGCGTGCCTGCGCGCCGCCGTCATGGCAGGATTGGCGGCACTTCGTGCCGCCCGCCCGCTGCCGCGCGTTTGGTTTTGCTGAGGACCGCCATGCTGAAAGGGTCAACGGCAGTCTCGTTCCGGCGCTTGTCGCGGGACGACATGGACGAGGCCGCCCGGGTCCACAGGGCGGCGTTCGACGACCGGCTGCCGTGGCTGGCCGGGCTGCATACGCCCGAGGAGGACCGCGCCTATTATCAGGCCCAAATCTTCGCGCAATGCGACGTTTGGGGCGCCATCGGCGCGGGGCTGATCGGGTTCATCGCGTGCCGCCGGGGATGGATCGAGCAGTTCTACGTCCTGCCGGCGCGGCAAGGCCAGGGGATTGGCGACGCCCTGCTCAACCTCGCCAAGGACGCCTTTCCCGAGTTGCAGCTTTGGACGTTCCAACGGAACGCGCCCGCGCGCCGCTTCTACGAGAAGCGGGGCTTCACCGCGCTGGAGGAAAGCGACGGCAGCCGCAACGAGGAGCGCGAGCCGGATATCCTGTATCGCTGGACGGGGGCCGCGTGCTGAGATGCGGTGCTGGACGAAGACCCGTACCTGAGTCAGCCTCGCCCGGACGCGAGTGCAAAGGAGCGCCGATGAACCTGACCCCCCGCGAAAAAGACAAGCTGCTGATCGCCATGGCCGCGGGCGTCGCCCGGCGCCGGCTGGACCGCGGCGTCAAGCTGAACCACCCGGAGGCCATCGCCCTCATCTCCGACTTCGTGGTGGAAGGCGCCCGCGACGGCCGCAGCGTGGCCGATTTGATGGAGGAGGGCGCCCGTGTGCTGACCCGCGACCAGGTGATGGACGGCATCGCCGAGATGATCGCCGACATCCAGGTGGAGGCGACCTTTCCCGACGGCACCAAGCTCGTCACCGTGCACGAGCCGATTCGATGATCCCCGGGGAGGTCCTCACCGAGGACGGCGACATCGAGCTGAACGCCGGACTGCCGCGCACCCGGCTCACCGTCGCCAACACCGGCGACCGGCCGATCCAGGTCGGCAGCCACTACCATTTCGCCGAAACCAACGCGGCGCTTCAGTTCGACCGCGTCCAGGCCCGCGGCCAGCGGCTGGACATTGCCGCCGGCACCGCCGTGCGGTTCGAGCCGGGGCAGAGCCGCGAAGTGACGCTCATCCCGTATCGCGGCGCCCGCATCGTCCAGGGCTTCCGCGGTGACATCATGGGGCCGCTATGACCTGCATTCCGATGGGGTCAGCATGACCCGCATCCCGCGCCGCGCTTATGCCGACATGTACGGCCCCACGACGGGCGACCGCGTGCGCCTGGCCGACACCGACCTGTTCGCGGAGGTTGAGCGCGACTTCACCAGCTACGGCGAAGAAGTGAAGTTCGGCGGCGGCAAGGTGATCCGCGACGGCATGGGCCAGTCGCAGGCATCGCAGGCGGAGGGCGCCGTCGATACCGTCATCACCAACGCGCTGATTGTGGACCATTGGGGCATCGTCAAGGCCGACGTGGCGATCCTGGACGGCCGCGTCCACGCCATCGGCAAGGCCGGCAACCCCGACGTGCAACCCGGCGTCACCATCACCATCGGACCCGGCACCGAGGTCATCGCCGGCGAAGGCAAGATCCTCACCGCCGGCGGCATCGACAGCCACATCCACTTCATCTGCCCGCAACAGGTTGAAGAGGCTTTGGCCTCCGGCATCACCACCCTGGTCGGCGGCGGCACCGGCCCCGCGACCGGCACCAGCGCCACCACCTGCACGCCGGGTCCCTGGCACCTCGCCCGGATGCTGCAAGCGGCGGAGGGCCTGCCGGTCAACCTCGCCTTCGCCGGCAAGGGCAACGCTTCCCGCCCGGCGGCGCTGGAAGAGATGATCCGCGCCGGGGTCAGCAGCCTCAAGCTGCACGAGGACTGGGGCACCACGCCCGCCAGCATCGACTGCGCGCTGTCCGTCGCCGACCGCTTCGACGTGCAGGTGATGATCCACACCGACACGCTGAACGAGAGCGGCTTCGTCGAGGACACCATCGCGGCGTTCAAGGACCGCACCATCCACGCCTTCCACACGGAAGGCGCCGGCGGCGGCCATGCGCCCGACATCATCCGCGTCGCCGGGCTGCCCAACGTCCTGCCGTCCAGCACCAACCCGACGCGGCCCTACACCGCCAACACGCTGGACGAGCATCTCGACATGCTCATGGTCTGCCACCACCTCGACCCCGCCATCCCCGAGGACGTGGCCTTCGCCGAAAGCCGCATCCGAAAGGAGACCATCGCCGCCGAGGACATCCTGCACGACCTGGGCGCGCTCAGCATGGTGTCGTCCGACAGCCAGGCGATGGGGCGGGTGGGCGAGGTGGCGATCCGCACCTGGCAGACCGCGCACAAGATGAAGCAGCAGCGCGGCGCGCTGCCGGGCGACGGGCGGGCGGACAACGCGCGGATCAAGCGCTACGTCGCCAAGTACACGATCAACCCGGCCATCGCGCAGGGCTTGTCGCACGAGGTCGGCTCGGTCGAGCCGGGCAAGCTCGCGGACCTCGTGCTGTGGTCGCCGATGTTCTTCGGCGTGAAGCCGGACCTGGTGCTGAAAGCCGGCACCATCATCTGCGCGCCGATGGGCGACCCGAACGCCAGCATCCCCACGCCGCAGCCCGTGCACTACCGCCCGATGTTCGGGCAGTTCGGCGCGGCGATGGCGGCAAGCTGCATCACCTTCGTGTCGCAGGCGGCACTCGACGACGGGATCGGGCAGCGCCTTGGCCTCACGCGGCGCCTGTCGGCGGTGCGCGACACCCGGGGCGGCATCGGCAAGCGCAGCATGATCCACAACGACGCGACGCCGGCCATCGAGGTCGATCCGGAAACCTACGAAGTGCGGGCGGACGGCGTGCTGCTGACCTGCGAGCCGGCAGCCGTGCTGCCGATGGCGCAGCGTTATTTCCTGTTTTGATGCAGATCGACATCGCGCAGGGCAGAGGCGAAACTTGGGTCGCGCTTGCGGCAGAAGATGGCGTGTTGCTATAAGTAAGCGGTTCCGTCCAGGCGCGTCGTGGGGGCGCGTATCACAAAATCTAGCGTATGGGCAAAGAGCAATGGGGAACGTTGTACGCGCGTCGCACGACCGGCGGCTCCATAATCCCGCCAGAACCCCACACTTGCCGGCTCCAGCATCGTGTGTTGCAGCGTGACACGATTCTGCCGATGGAAGCCGCGGTGACCGAGGCGAATGGTGGCGTCAAGAACAAGGCGCAGGCCGCGCTGATCGCGGCCCTGAATTGGCTATACGATCAGGTTTCCGGGTCTCAGGAGATCACTGATACGGCCCGGACGCTGCGATCGGATGCCGAGATTGATCGTCGGATCGCATACCACTGCACCATGGCTGGAACGGCCGGCTTCGTCACGAACGTCGGCGGCGCCTTGACGCTTCCCGTCACCCTGCCTGCGAACCTGTTGAGCGTCGCCGCGCTGCAGTTGCGGTTGATCGCGGAGGTCGCGTCCGCCCGGGGCTATGACCTCCAAGGGCCGGAAGTGCGGACCTTTGCGCTGGCGTGCCTCACCGGAAACGCCGCGCTCGACATCCTCAAGGAGGCCGGCGTCCGGCTGGGCGTCAGCGTAGGGCAGAGGGCAATCAGCCAGATCGCCGCCGTCACCATCGCCAGGGTCAACCAGGCCGTGGGTTTCCAACTGCTGACGAAGGCGGGAACCCAAGGGGTCGTCAACTTCACAAAATTCGTGCCGGTCGTCGGCGGCCTGGTGGGCGGCACGGTCGATGCGCTCAGCACCAGGGCGGTTGGCGAAATCGCGAAGCGCGTTTTTGAAGCCCTACCGCTCAAGGAACCCGGGCGTCCCCCGGATAGCCAGGGCGACCCTGGCCCGCCTCGGCTTCTGTTATCGACGGAGGCATGATGCGGTCGGCGCAGCTTCTCCCGAGCGGGACCTGGGACCCGGCACGCGGGCGCGATCAAGTCTGGATCGATTTCGACCGCCGCCACCGCCGCCGCATCATGCTGCGCACCGAGGCCGGACACGACCTGCTGCTCGATCTTCCGCAAGCCGCCCGCCTCCGCCACGGCGACGGCCTGCTGCTTGACGGCGGCGGCATCGTCCTGGTGCAGGCCCGGCCCGAACCCCTGCTGGACATCCACGCCCACGACGCGGCGGCGCTGGTCCGCATCGCCTGGCACCTCGGCAATCGGCACCTGCCGGTCCAACTGCTCGGCACCCATCTCCGCATCCGGCGCGACCACGTGATTGCCGACATGGTGCGCGCCCTTGGCGGCCACGTCGCCGAAATCGAGGCGCCGTTCGATCCGGAGGGCGGCGCCTACGCGGGCGGACACGCCCATGCCCACGACGAGGAGGACGGCCACGCCCACCCGCATGACCACTGACCTCGCCAAGCTGCTCACCTGGCTGTCCCCCGCCTTCCCGACCGGCGCCTACGCCTATTCCCACGGGCTGGAATGGGCGGTGGAGGCCGGGGATGTCCGCTCGGAGGGCGACCTGCTCGCCTGGCTCGGCGATGTGCTGCGCCATGGGTCGGGCCGCGCCGATGCCATTCTGCTCCGCCACGCCCATGC
>CAXTUO010000330.1:0-4929 GCA_964247175.1 uncultured Acetobacteraceae bacterium
TCACCGGGACCCGGCCTGCGGCCGCCTCCACCGCCACGGCGACGACGCGCGCCTGCTCCGGGATCGAAAGGGCGGGCGCCTCGCCGGTGCTGCCGCAAACGACGAGGGCCGATGTTCCCGCCTTCACCTGCCGCTCGCACAAGGCCGCCAAGGCGCCGTCGTCAACCTGCCCGTCCTGGAACGGCGTCACCAGCGCGGTCGCCGACCCGCCGGTGCAGCCAAGGCTGCCGGGCGATGGATTGGCCCTGCGTCCCAGGGCGGACATGCCGGGGATCAAGCGCATGCCAGGCCTCCGTGCAGCGGCAGTTCGGCGCAGATCAGGGTCCCCTCGGCGCAGCCCGCCCCGCGGAGGCCGTTGAAGCCGTGCAGCAGCAGGAGCTGGCTGGCTTGCCGGATCAGCGCATCGGCCGCTGCGTCCAGGTGGAGGGCGACCGTGCCGAGCGGCACCAGGACCCGCCGGGCATGGGCGATCGACCGGGCCAAGTGAGCGGGCGAACGAACGCCCGGGATGATGGCCACGTCGGCCGTGCCCGGCTTCGGCCAATCGCAGATCCGCGTCGCGCAAACCTCGGCGCTGCCCTGGCGAAGCAGCGCGCACAGCAATTCCAGCGTGTTCGGGCCGATCAGGCTGACGCGGCTGTCCGGGCTTGGATCGGCCATCGCCAGCAAGGCGGCCTCGGCGGCGCTGAGCTGGGGAGGAGGCCCGTCCCCCATCCCCATCGGCGCTGGCGGCTTGGCGGCAAGACCCACGTGTTGAAGCAAGGAAAGCTCCTGCGAGAGAACAGGACTCGGGGAACCATCGCAGCCGTTCCGGCCGGGGCGCCTCCGGACGCCGCGGGCCACGTCCGGCCGTCGCATCCAGTGGCCAACCCATGCGTCCCCAAGATCGGCCAGAAAGGTAAAGCGCGCCCGATAAAGGCTCCATGTGCATCAGCGGCCGACCGCATAAACAACGGATGGACGTTGCTGTCATGGGCGGCAGCATTGATCCCGACCGCGAATCGCGTCATGCTGCGGCGTCCAAACCAACCTTTGCGGGAGAGTGCTGGCCCTTTCCAGCCGCCGAAGGCGCAACCGGCCCCCGGAAACGCTCAGGCTCCAAGGACCGCGGGGGGATCAGGACCTCTGGAAAGCCGGCGGCCGTCCATGTGGCCTCCGCACCGACGGAGTAACGGCGCTTGGGAGAGCGCCCGAATCTCTCAGGTTCCCGGACAGAGGGGGGTCGCACCCGTTGGCAGCCGCCGGCGGGCGACCCTGCGTCCGGAGTTTTTGCCCATGGCCGAGCCCGTCCTGAACATCGAAGCCGACCCGCCGGACGAGCCGCGCACCACGCCGCTCGACGCGCTGCACCGCAGCCTCGGGGCGCGGATGGTGGCGTTCGCCGGCTACGCGCTGCCGGTGCAGTACGGCGCGGGCGTGCTGGCGGAGCACATGCACACGCGAAACAGCGCCAGCCTGTTCGACGTGTCGCACATGGGCCAGTTCACCCTGCGCGGCGACGGCGCTGCCGCGGCGCTGGAGCAGTTGGTGCCGGGCGACTTTCAGGCGCTCGCGCCGGGCCGGCAGCGTTACACGCTGCTGCTGAACGACATCGGCGGCATCCTCGACGACCTGATGATCGCGAACTATGGCGACCGCCTGATGATCGTCGCCAACGCCAGCCGCAAGGACGCCGACGCGCACCTGATCGCCCAGGCCCTGCCGCCCGGCCTTGCCTTCGACCAGCACCCGGACCGCGCGCTGCTGGCGCTGCAAGGCCCGGCGGCGGCCGGCGTCATGGAACGGTTGTGCCCCGCGGCGGCGGCGCTGCCCTTCATGGGCGTGGTGGAAGCGCCGGTCGGCGGCATCTCCGCCTGGATCAGCCGCTCCGGCTACACCGGGGAGGACGGGTTCGAGATTTCGGTTGCTGCGGCGGAGGCGGAGGCGCTGGCGACCCAGTTGCTCGCCGAACCCGGCGTGCTGCCGGCCGGGCTGGGCGCGCGCGACAGCCTGCGGCTGGAGGCCGGGCTGTGCCTGTACGGCACCGACATCGATGAGCTGACGACGCCGGTGGAGGCGAACCTCGCCTGGACGGTCGGCAAGCGCCGCCGGGCGGAGGGCGGGTTCGCCGGGGCGACGGTGGTGCTGGACCAGTTGAAGACCGGGCCGCACCGGCTGCGCGTCGGGCTGCGGCCGACCGGCAAAGCGCCAGCGCGGGCCAAGACCCCCATCGTGAGCACGGACGGCACGGCCGCTGGCGACGTCACTTCGGGCGGCTTCTCGCCCACGCTCGGGGCGCCGGTTGCCATGGGCTACGTGCGCCGGGACGTGTCGGCGCCGGGCACCGAGCTGCAACTGCTGGTGCGCGACAACATCCTGCCGGCGCAGGTCGTTGCCCTGCCCTTCGTCCCGCACCGCTTCAACAAAGCCTGATCCGGAGCCGCCCCGCATGACCGAGACCCGCTACACCAAGGACCACGAATGGGTCCGCCTGGACGGCGCCGTCGCCACCGTGGGCGTGACCGACCATGCACAGGAGGCGCTGGGCGACGTCGTGTTTGTCGAGCTGCCCAAGCCCGGCCGCGAGGTCGCGGACGGCGAGGCCTGCGCCGTGGTGGAAAGCGTGAAGGCGGCGTCCGACGTGTACGCCCCGCTCGCCGGCCGCGTGACGGAAGCCAACGAAGCCGTCGTGGACGACCCGGCGCTGGTCAACCGCGCCGCGGGCGGCGACGGCTGGTTCTTCCGCATGGAACTCTCGGACCCCGCGAGCTTCGCCGCCCTGATGGACGAGGCCGCCTACAAGGCTTTGGTGGACAGCTTGTGATGGACGGACATTTCGACCCGCTCGCCGAACTCGGCGCCCTGGAAGGCGCGGACGGCTTCGTCGCCCGCCACGTCGCGCCGAACGAGGCGGAGATCGCCGCCATGCTGCAGGAGGTCGGGGCGGCGTCGCTCGATGACCTCGCGGCCAAGGCCGTGCCCGCCGCGATCCGAGGGCTGGACGCCATGGACCTGCCGCCCGCGGTTGACGAAGCGGCGGCGCTTGCCGAGCTGCGCGGCTTGGCCGGGCAGAACGAGCGCCGGCGGTCGTTGATCGGCCAGGGCTACTACGGCACCCACGTCCCCCCGGTGATCGGACGCAACGTCTTGGAGAACCCCGGCTGGTACACCGCCTACACCCCTTATCAGGCGGAGATCGCGCAGGGGCGGCTTGAGGCGCTGCTGAATTTCCAGACCATGGTCTGCGACCTCACTTCCATGCCCATCGCCAACGCTTCCCTGCTGGACGAGGCGACGGCGGCGGCGGAGGCGGTGACGATGGCGCTCGGCCTGGGCCGGGCCAAGTCGGACGTGCTCGCCGTCTGCACGGACCTGCACCCGCATACCCGCGCCGTGCTGGCGACCCGTGCCGCGCCGCTCGGCGTGGGGTTGGTGGACGTGGCGCCGGGCGACGGGGCGGCCCTTGGCGCCGCCAAGCCCTTCGCGGTCGTGCTGCAATACCCCGGCACCACCGGCGCGATCCGCGACCTCCGTGCCGAGATCGCCGCAGCGCACGGGGCGGGCGCGCTTGCCATCGTCTGCGCGGACCTGCTTTCCTTGGTGATGCTGACGCCGCCGGGCGAGATGGGCGCGGATGTCGTCGTCGGCTCGGCCCAGCGGTTCGGCGTGCCGATGGGCTTCGGCGGCCCGCACGCCGGGTTCTTCGCCACGCGCGACACGTTCAAGCGCCAGATGCCCGGCCGCCTGGTTGGGCTGAGCCAGGACGCCGCCGGCAACCCGGCGCTCCGCCTCGCTTTGCAAACTCGCGAGCAGCATATCCGGCGGGAAAAGGCCACCAGCAACATCTGCACCGCGCAAGTGCTGCTGGCGGTCATGGCCGGGATGTACGCCGTGTGGCACGGGCCGGAGGGCCTGCAGCGGATCGCCCGGCGGGTGAACCTGCAAGCCCGGCTGCTCGCCGGCGCCGCGGTGCGCGCCGGGTTCACGCTGCGCCACGGGGCGTTCTTCGACACGCTGACCCTGGATGGCGGCGACATGGCGGGTCTCTTGGACCGCGCGGCGGCCGCCGGGTTCAATTTGCGGACACTGCCGGATGGCGGCGTGTCGATCGCGCTGGATGAAACGGTGACGCGGGAGGAACTCGGGCAGCTCGCCGAGATCCTCGGCGCCCCGCTGCTCGACGCCGCCGCCGGCGTGCCGGAGGCTTTGGTCCGCGGCTCCCGCGTGCTGACGGCCCCGGTGTTCACTGCCTACCACGCCGAGCACGAGATGCTGCGCTACCTCAAGCGCCTTGAGGATCGAGACGTGGCGCTGAACCGCAGCATGATCCCGCTCGGCTCCTGCACGATGAAGCTGAACGCGACGGCGGAGATGATGCCGGTCTCGTGGCCGGGCTTCGCCGACATCCACCCCTTCGCGCCCGCGGAGCAGACGCGCGGCTACCTGACCCTGATCGAGCGGCTGTCGGGCTGGCTATGCCAGGTGACGGGGTTCGCCGCCGTGTCCTTGCAGCCGAACGCAGGCAGCCAGGGCGAGTATGCCGGACTGCTCGCCATCCGCGCCTACCATGCCTCGCGCGGCGAAGCGCACCGCGACGTGTGCCTGATCCCGTCCAGCGCGCACGGCACCAACCCGGCTAGCGCGGTGATGGCCGGCTACCGGGTCGTGGTGACCGGGTGCGACCGCGACGGCAACGTGGATATGGCCGACCTCCGCGCCAAGGCGGCGCAGCACGAGGGTCGCCTTGCGGCGCTGATGGTGACTTACCCCAGCACGCACGGCGTGTTCGAGGAAGGCATCCGCGACATCTGCGAGGTCGTGCACCGCCACGGCGGCCAGGTTTACATGGACGGCGCCAACATGAACGCGCAGGTCGGCCTGACCAGCCCGGCGTCCATCGGCGCGGACGTGTGCCACCTCAACCTGCACAAGACGTTCTGCATCCCGCAC
>CAXTUO010000331.1:0-4927 GCA_964247175.1 uncultured Acetobacteraceae bacterium
GCGCGAAGGCCTGGCCCGCCGCCTCGAACACCGCGCCGTAGCCGCCGAGCTTGTAAGGGATAAACGCCACCGCCGTGATCACGACGATGTAGATCATGATGTCCTTGACGAAGGCGATCAGCGCCGGGGCGCGCAGCCCGGCCGAGTAGGTGTAGAGCGCCAGGATCGCAAACGCCGCGATCAACGGCAATTCGCCGGTGAGGCCGAGCGCCTTGATCACCACCTCCATGCCGACGAGCTGCAGCGCGATGTACGGCATGGTCGCCAGCAGCCCGGTGAGGGCCACCGCAAGCTCCAGCCCGCGGGAACCGTAGCGGCCATACACCACGTCCGCGGCGGTGACGTGGCCGTGCCGCTGCGCGAAGGTCCAAAGCCGCGGCATGATGGCGAACACGATGGGATACACGACGATGGTGTAGGGCAGCGCGAAGAAGCCCTGCGCGCCGATGGCGAACACCTGGGCGGGCACCGCGATCACGGTGTAGGCCGTGTAGAAGTCGCCCCCGACCAGGAACCAGGTGATCCAGGTGCCGAAGTTGCGCCCGCCCAGGCCCCACTCGTCCAAGTGGGCGTGGTCGGCCGTGCCCTTCTGCCAGCGCGAGGCGGCGAACCCCATCACGGTGACAAGGGCGAAGAAGAAGACGCAGACGGACAGCGCCGTCCAGTCGAGGTCGGCGGCGACGCTCATGGCTCGTTCCCGTGGCCGGCGCTGCGGTACACGATCCAGGTCAGGATCGCGGTCACGGGCACCCAGGCGAGCTGGTACCAATAGAAGAATGGAAACCCGAACAGCGAGGGCGATGCGGTGTTGTAGAACGGCACCCACAGCAACCCGGCAAAGGGAAGCAGCAACAGAACCCACATCGCGACGTCTCCGTTATGAAGGGCAGGCGTTGCCACATACCCCGTTTGGACCTCGTTATGTCGGGACGGGGTTCGCGTGGCAAGGCGGCACCTTTGCCCGCGCCTCAATCCGGTGCGCCGGATAACCGTCCGTGCGCGGCAAGGAGAGCGGACGCCACGGCCCGCAGCGCCGCAAGCTGCCGCCGGGCCAACGCCAGCGCCTGCTTGTCCGGTTCGGCGGCGTCGCCGATCTGCTCCTGCAAGTCCGCCGCGTCCCGGGTGAAGCCGTCCCACAGGCTCTCGATCCGGGCCTGCGCCGTGGCAGCCGCCATGTCCGGCTCGGACGCCCACCCGGCCACGATGGCGCCGACCTCCTGGGCGATGCGGGCCGGCGTCGCCCCGGCGGCGGCCAGCCGGCTCAGGGACGCCTGGGCGTCGTTCAATGGTGCGGCGTCGTCCCCGGCCATGCCGGTGCCTCCTGGAATGCCGTGGCCAAAGGCGGCGGCCTCGCCCCTTGCCGCGCCGGCATCACGAGGAGCGGCGCGTCCCGAATTCCGGACCCGGCAGCGCCTCCGCCGTCCGGGTCGTGCCCATGATCCGGGCGCGGTTATGCTCGATGATGCCGTAGCAGGTGCACGCCTTCTCCGCCAGCCCGGCACGATCCAGCACCGTGATGCGCCCACGCGATTGGCGGATCAGGCCCTGCCCCTGCAGCGCGTTCGCCACGACGGAGATGCCGGCCCGGCGCACCCCCAGCATCGCGGACAGGAACTCCTGGGTCATCGGCAGGTCGTTGCCGTCGATGCGGTCCCGGCTCATCAGCAGCCAGCGCGCCAGCCGGCCCGGCAGCTCATGCCGGGCATTGCACGCCGCGATCTGCGAGTTCTGCATCAGCATGGCCTGCACATAGCGCAAGCAGCGGTCGCGCAGCGTCGGCAACGCCTCGGCCATCTCGCGCAGCGCCGTGGCGCGGAGGCGGTAGGCACGGCCCGGTATCTGAACAAAAGCGCGATGCACGCTGAACGGCTCGGGGCTGAGCAGCACCGCCAGGCCAACAAAGCCGTCGCGTCCCGTCGTGCCGACCTCGACCAGGCCATGGTCCCGGGTGTCCGCGGTCAGGAACGCCAGGCCGGACTCAAGGAAGAACACCTCGTCGATCGGGGCGTCGGCCTCGTGCAGGACTTGCGACACGACGAGGGTCACGGGCACCAAGTGCGGGCGCAGCCGCTGAAGCTCGTCGGCTGGCAGCGCACGCAGCAGTTCATTGCGAAAACTGGCGTTTTCGGCCGCGGGCACCATAGGCATCGCTGAATCCAGAAACAGTTGAAGAGGAGCTCAGGCAGAGCTACTTCTAGGCACTGTTCGGCGGCTTTGTGCAACGTTTGCCGGCGTTCTGGCGTTCGAAAACGTACCTAAAGACAAATTATAGTACCGATGGCCCAAGATTCTTCGCAAAGTGACACAGCCGCGCATAACAGCCGCAGGCCGCCGCTTCAAGCCCTGGGCGGTCGCAAATCACGATCCGGCCGCGGCTGCGCCGCAGCAGGCCGGCCGCTTGCAGCGCGCCCATGGCGATGGTGACGCCGGGCCGGCGAACCGCCAGCACGGCCGCCAGCAGGTTCTGCGTCAACGGCAGTTCGTCGCCCTCCATCCGGTCGTGCGCCATCAGCAGCCAGCGCGCCAGGCGTTCCGGCAGCGTGTGGCAACTGTTGCAGGCCGCCACCTGGGCAAGCTGCGCGACCAGCGTCTCCAAGGCCTGCCGCATCGCCCGGCGCAGTGCTGGCGCGTGCTCCAGGCTGGCGTGCAGGACGTCGGCGCGAATGCCATAGGCCGTCCCGGGCACCTGCACCACGGCCTGCAAGGAGGAGGCCGGGTCAGCCGCAAGCAGCACCGAGGCCCCGACCACGCTTTCCCGCCCGATCAGGCCAACCTCGACCTGGCCTGCGGCGTTTGCAGCCTCCGCCACCAGCGAGACGTAGCCTTGCTCGACGAAGTACGCCTGCCCGACCCGGGCGCCGGCCCGGTGCAGGATGTCGCCCTGGGCCAGCCGGATACGGGCCAGATGCGGCCGGAGGCGCCGAAGCTCCTCGGCGGGAAGCGTCTGCAGGAGCCGGTTGCGGAACATCGGCCGGGTCGGCGAGGGGAGCGTGTCCAGGGCGTTCCCCGATTTGGATACGCCCATGCCGCCCTTGCTGCTCCTGCGCCCGTTGCCGCGTTTCCCGCGATGATGAAGCCGTTCATAAAGACGGCTGCCGGCAGGATGCGCTCCGTGGGCAGTGACTTGCTCGATCCAACCGCAGGTAGATTACAGCACAGGGACGTTCTGTGCAACGTTTGTTCCGTGATACGGTGAAACCCCTTGAAACGGGAAAACTGGGCTGGCCCGGTGAGCCGCCGCGGCCCCCTCCGGCGTCCGCGGCGGCTTCATGCGGGATTTAGGCAGGACTCAGGGCTTCGAAGCGCCCACGGCATCGACGTAAACGGCATACACCGAGGTGCTGGCCGCCATGAACAGCCGGTTTTTCTTGCGGCCGCCGAAGCACAGGTTGGCGCAGGTTTCCGGCAGGTGGATCTTGCCGATCAGCTCGCCGGTCGGCGCGTAGCAGCGCACCCCGTCCTCCTTCGGGTCGGCCCAGCCCATGCTGCACCAGATGTTGCCCTCCGTGTCGGCGCGCATGCCGTCGGTGAAGCCCGGCGCGAAGTTCTCGGCGAACACCTTGCCCCCGGACAGCTTGTCGCCGTTCACGGCAAAGGAGCGGATGTTCGCCGGGCCGCCATGGGTGATGCCGCTGTCGATGATGTAGAGCGTCTTCTCGTCCGGCGAGAAGCAGATGCCGTTCGGGCGGGCGAAGTCGTCCGCGACCACGCTGGCCGCCCCTGAAGCGGGATCGAGGCGGTACACGTTCCTGGGCAGCTCGGCCGTGTCCTTGTGCCCCTCGTAATCGCCGTCGATGCCGTAGCCGGGGTCGGTGAACCAGATCGCGCCGTCCGACGCCACCACGATGTCGTTCGGCGCGTTCAGCGGCTTGCCCTGGTACTTGTCCATCAGCACGGTGATCGTGCCGTCATGCTCGGTCCGGGTGACCCGGCGCGTGTCCTGCTCGCAGGTCAGCAGCCGGCCTTCGCGGTCAATCGTGTTGCCGTTGGAGTAGTTGGAAACCCGGCGGAACACGCCCACGTGCCCGTCCTCCTCCGACCAGCGCATCATCCGGTTGTTGGGGATGTCGCTCCAGACCAGCTCGTTGCTGGCGCGGAAATACACCGGTCCCTCCGCCCAGCGGAACCCCGTGGCGATCCGCTCGATGGCGGCGTTGCCGACCTTGCCGTGGAACCGCTTGTCGAGCGCCTCGACCCGCGGGTCCGGGTAGCGCGTGCCCGGCAGGTCGCCGAGCGGCAAGCGGTCGGCATGGGCCGCCCGGGTGGCGGCAACGGCCGCAGCCGCCGTCGCGGCGGCGAGGACTTGGCGTCTTTGCATGATGTTCTCCCTCTCCTGCCCCGTCTTGTCGCGGCGCCAGGTGGGTAGAGGGTAGCCAGCCCGGGAACGCAGGTCCATGCATTCCGCCTTGAATCGAGGGCAGGCATGACGCACAAGCAAACCGCTCGCAGCGTGGCTGCCCGCCAGGCGCCGCCATGCCGCACGTTCAACGCCCCAGTGGGGTCGCGTGGGAAAGGTCACGGCTTGAGCAACGACACCGCGGGCGACTCTCCGAAGCCGCGATCATTCGCCGACGCCGCCGCGCTGCTGCCGTCCGTGGTGCCCATTCCCAGGGCCAAGCCGGCGGAAGTGCCCCCCCAGGAGATGCCGCCCGCCGAGCCGCCGCATCTGGCCAAGGCTGGCCGGTTCCCCCTGCGCGCACCGAAGGTCACGAGGGTCCGGACGGGCGTCTTTGC
The DNA here is from genome assembly GCA_964247175.1 of uncultured Acetobacteraceae bacterium. Classification (GTDB taxonomy): domain Bacteria; phylum Pseudomonadota; class Alphaproteobacteria; order Acetobacterales; family Acetobacteraceae; genus CAHJXG01. The sequence continues at coordinate 4,735 of CAXTUO010000331.1, forward strand.
CGCGGCGTTCCCGCCCGGCGCGGAGCTGTCGCTCCCCGGCAGGCTGGACAGCTTGCTGGCCGGTGCGGCGGCGTTCCTGCGCCAAAGGCCCTGGGTCCTTGCAGTGCCCCTGGCGGTGGCCGGCGGGTTGGCGGCATGGCATGGCGCCGGACATGCGCCCGTCGCGACCGGCGGCCCCGACGGGGTGCTGCAA
>CAXTUO010000332.1:0-4915 GCA_964247175.1 uncultured Acetobacteraceae bacterium
GATCAAGCTCAACCCGCTCGTCAGCACAGACGGCGAGTCCGGAATGCTCCAGCCCAGCGCCGTCAGCCCCGGGATCAGGCTGCGCACGTCGAACGGCCCGATCAGCCCGGTGGTCCCCGCCGGCGCTCCCCCAGGCTGACCCGGCGGGATGCTGTCGGAGAACAGCGACTCCAACGTTGTCTGCCCGGTGTTGTTGTTTTGAAAGTGCGCTTGGTTCGCCGCCTGCTGCGGGTCCAAGCCGAAATCAAGCATCGCAACCACAGCCTGCGTCGTCGTGCCGATGATGGACGCGCCGCCGGGCGAGCCGGCAACGAAGGCGGGCTTGCCGTCCCCCGTGAACACGATCGTGGGCGTCATCGCGCTGCGCGGGCGCTTGCCGCCCTGCACCCGGTTGGCGACCGGCGCGCTGTCGGGGCCGGGGTCGAAGGAAAAGTCGGTCAGCTCGTTGTTCAGGATGAACCCGTCCACCAGGCGGTTGTTGCCGAACGGGCTTTCCACCGTGACCGTCTGCGACACGACGTTGCCGAAGCGGTCGATGACCGAGCTGTGGCTGGTGCCGCCGAAGCGCGGCGGGGTGGCGTCGGCGGTGCCGGCGGCGCCCACGGAAGGCAGCGTGCCGGCGGCGGCCAAGCCCGGCGCCAGCGGACCCGTGGTCAGCAGCGCCGCCCGGCTCGCGATGTAACCCGGGTCGATCAGCCCGGCCGTGGGCACCGGAACGTAAGCCGGGTCGGCCACATACAGGGTGCGGTCGGCGAAGGCCAGGCGGTTGGCTTGCAGGAAGGCATGGACCGTCTGCACGTCGTTCGGCCCCAGCGCGGCCAGGTCCACATGGCCGAGCATTCCCAGGATCTGCAGCTCGGCGATGCCGCCGGCGGAGGGCGGCCCCATGCTGCACACCACGTAAGCACGGTAGGGGCCGCAGACCGGGGTGCGCTCGATGACCTCGTAGTTGTCGAGGTCGGCCAGCGTCAGCGACCCGGCGCCGCCGGGGCGGGCGTCGGAGGTGACCGCGGCCACGATGTCGCGGGCAACCGGTCCCCCGTAGAACGCCTGCGGCCCGAGAAAGGCGACGCGCGCCAGCACCTGCGCGTAGGCCGGGTTGCGCAGCACCGTCCCGGCCGGCTTGCCGCTGCCGTCCGGGTTGAGGAAGTAGGCGCGCGCGTTGGCGTCCTGCGCCAGGGCCGCCTTGTAGCTGTCGATGGACGCGGCCATGCGCGGGCTGATGGCGAAGCCCCGGATCGCCAGCTCGATGGCCGGCAGCAGCACGGCCATCAGCGGCTTCGACCCGTACTGGCGCGACACCTTGTCCCACAGCTTCACCGTGCCCGGCACGCCCACGGACCGCCCGCTGAACACCGCCGTGTTGAAATCGAGCGCCTGCCCGGACGTGTTGTAGAAGTAGTACCCGTTCGCCACCGCCGGAGCCGTTTCCCGTGCGTCGAAGCTCGTCACCCTCCGGGTGGCGGCGTCGTAGTACACCATGAACCCGCCGCCGCCGATCCCGGTTGCCTGCGGCTCGACAAGGCCCAGCACCGCCTCCACTGCGATGGCCGCGTCGACCGCGTTGCCGCCGTCCCGCAGCACCCGCGCGCCGGCCTCGGAGGCGAGCGGGTTCGCGCTGACCACCATCTCCTGCGCCGTCGTGGCCTCCGTGCGGAGCGTGAGCTGCGCCGCCGCCGGGTGGGCCGCGGCAACGGCCAGGGCGGCCATGGCCAGAAGCGTCCTCATGTCCCGCCTCCTCAAGCGCCCATCTTGCCGGCGAACTCTTCCATGTCGGACGCCACGATGTCCCATTCGCCGTCCGGCCCGAAATCCCGGGCCTGGTGCGGCCCGTACTCGGTGGGGCGGGCGACGAAGCCGGTGCGCAGGCCCAGGCGCTGCGCCGCCAGGAGGTCGGCGTTGTGCGCGGCGCACAGCATGACCTGCGCCGGGTCGAGCGCCAGCAGTTCGCAGGCGCCGAGATAGGTTTCGGGGTCCGGCTTGTAGTGCCGGAACACCTCCGCGCACAGCACGAGGTCCCAGGGCAGGCCCCCGGCGCGGGCCATATCGACCAGCAACGCGACGTTGCCGTTGGACAGCGGGCTGAGCACGAAGCGCCGCCGCAGCCGGAGCAGGCCCGGCACGCTGTCCGGCCAGGGCCGCAGGCGGTGCCAGCCGCGGTTGATCCACTCCATGTCCTCGGGCGCCTGCCCCACGAGGCCGAAGCGCGGCCCCAGTTCCGCCAAGCTGGCCCGGTGCAGCGCATCCAGGTTGGTCCACGGCAGCTCGCCCCGCCGCACCCGGTCCATCGACGGCGCATAGGCGCCGCGCCAAGCGTCCACCAAGCCGGGCCAATCCACCGCAAGCCCGCGGGCCGCGCCCCACGCCCCTAGCTCCTCGATCAGGCTGCCGCGCCAATCCACCACGGTGCCGAACACGTCGAACAGGATCGCGCGCACATCCATCGCAGTCTTCTCCAAAGCAGTCTTCTCCAAGGCGGGGCCGCCTAATCGAACATCCGGAACAGGCCCCGCAGGAAGCCCGGCGTCAAGGCTGAGAGCGGGTTCACCGACACCGCCGGGTCGGCCAGCGGCCCGCGCACCGCGTAGTTGACCGCGAACAGCCCGCCGCCCTGCTCCGCGCTGAACAGCCGGCCCAGCAGCGGGATGCGCCCCAGCGCCGAGTTCAGCGCATAAGCCGGCACGACCGTGCCCTGCAAATCAAGCGTCTTGCGCGTCGCATCGACCCGGCCCCGCGCGGTCAGGCCCAGCGACGCGCTGAACGCCTGCGCGTCGGTCAGTTCCAGCACGTCGCCGTCCCAGCGGAACGGGGCGTTGAGCCGCGAAAAGGCCAGGCCCGGACCGCGCATCGCCTCGCCGATGCCGTAGATCGTAAGCGCCTGCAGCAGCTTGCCCACCGCCGGGGCGTCGCGGACGGAGAACTGCCGCAGGTCCGCCGTCCCCGACAGCACGGACACGGGGGCGCTGTCGTCGAAGCGCGCATCGACCGCAAGCTGCCCGCCATCCACGGTTGTCAGCACGCCCAGCGCCCGCAGCAGCGCCCCGCCATCCGCCGCGCGCAGGCTGACCTCGCGCCCGTTGCCCTGCGGCTTGACGCTGGCCTGCAGCCGCTCCGGCCCGGCGGACTGCATCTGCAGCGCGCGCAGGCGGCGGCCGTCGCTTTCGGCATGGGCGTTGACGGCGGCGAGGCTCCGCCCCTCGGCCAGCACTACCTTGTCAAAGGCCGCATCCGCGGTCCAGGACGTGCTGTCATTGTTGGCGACGCCCTTCGGCTGTCCCGGCTTGGCCCCGAGCACGCCGGACAGGTCGAGCGCCGTGCCGGTCAGCTTGGCGCGGACCGGCTGGCCCGGCGCGTCCGGGAACCGGACCTCGCCGCGCGCCTGCGTCGCCCCCAGCAGGATCGGGTCCAGCACCAGGAGAGCCGGCTTGTCGCCCAGCATCTCGGCCCGCCCACGCAGCTGCAAGCCCGGCCCCTGCGCCTGCAAGTCGCTGACCCCTTGCAGCCGATCGCCGTGCAGCAGCAGACGGGCGCCGGCCGACGCCGCCTGCCCCGCTGGCTTGGCCCAGCCGGCAAAGGCCAGCGCCGCGTCGCGCAGGTCGGCCTGCACCCGGACCTCGCCCTGGCCGTCGCGCTGCGTTTGGTAGGCGGCATTGAACCCGGCGGCGCCCGCGCCGATCACCCCCCCGGCGTCCAGCCCGGCGGCGGCGAGCTGCGGCGCCGTCACGGTGCCGGACGCCGTCGCCCGCTGCGTCACCTGGGACGGCGGACCCGGCCGGAAGTCCATATCCACCGAAAGCGCCGCCGGGATGCCGGCAACCGCCCCCCGCCCCGCCGCCTTCAGCGCGTCCGCCGTCACGTCGATGGCGATGTCGCCATGGTCCAGGTCGCGCCCGGCGACCAGGCCGCCCAGCCGCAGCCCGCTCAGTTGTCCCTGCGCGTGGATCGCGACCTGGCTGAACTCCAGATGCTCCTCCAGCGGCAGGTTGACGCTCAGCTTCCCCGCCAGCGACCCTGCCGGGTTGCGCACCGGAAGGGGATGGCGGTCCAGCAGGTGCAGCCGCGGATGCCGCAGCAGGGTCAGCAAGTCCGGCACCGGGGCCGCTACGTCGGCGTTCACCGAAAGAAACTGGTCCTTCACCGAAAGTCCGGTGATCCGCACGACACCGTTGGAAAGCTGCCCGGCGCCCTGCCGCGCGCTCTGCACCGCGATCTCGATGGCATCGGGACCGGGGATCGTCAGCAAGGCTTGCGCGTGCTCGATGGGCGGCACCGGGCGCAGCCAGTGGATGGTCACGTCGTCGCCGCGCAAGCCGCCGGCCGCCGCCACGAGCCTGACCCGGGACAGGTCCGGCGGCGCTTCCAGCCCCAGCGTCACCCGCCCGTCCCGCGCCGTCCCCGCCGTGATGTTCTGCACGATCCACGGGCGCGCATGGCCGCCCCATGCCGCGGGCCACAGCTTGGGCAGGTCCGCGAAGGCCAGGTGGTCCACGGTGAGCGCCAGGTCGGCGCGCAGCCCGCCCGCTTGCCGCACCGCCTGGCCGGTGGCGCCCAGCGTGGTGTCCCCGCCGCCAGCCGGCGACGCGACCACCACCTGCAAGCGGGACAGCGCCATGCGGTCCGGCAAGCCCCAGGACGCCGCATCCCACTCGCCAACCGCGTCGAGCGCCAGGCCCTCGAAGGCCAGCGCCGCCTCCGGCAAGCGGGCATGCCCGCCGCCCGCCGCGGCATGGACGCCCAAGCTGCGGGGCTGCAGGGAAGGGGACAGGGTCGCGGTGGCTGACAGTTCCACCGTGGCATCGACCTGCACCGGGGGCGCCAGCGCCGGCAGTGCCGCGGCCAGCGCCGGCAGCGACACCGGCGTCAGCATTGCCGCGATGCGGGTGCCGTCCTCCGCCAGCTCGGCGCGGAGCGTGAG
>CAXTUO010000333.1:0-4914 GCA_964247175.1 uncultured Acetobacteraceae bacterium
CGGGTTCGTTCCTCGGAGACTTTCGAACGCCAAGCGGCGTCCGAAACTCTTCACGAGAGCGGATCGCCCGCTTTGAGGGGAGGTCGGCAGAAAGCCGACTTTCTTTGCGCCAGCCTTCCCACCCTATATGTAACGGTGAAGATCAAACACTACAGAAGAGAGTCCAAAGAAAGTAAAGAGTCTAGCGAAAAGAGAAGCCCGTATGCTGAATAAACATAATACAAAAATCCAAGAAACAGACCTATGATTATCGAGATGCTCCATCCTTTCACAGTACCAGAACCGTTTCCAGGAGTTTTGAGTCCTGTAAAATAACTGAGAGCAGTACCAGCTAAGCAAAAGATGAATAAACTCATTTGAAAGATCCATCCTTGCAGAACTGTTTCAGATAAGCGCACGGACTTTCAGGACAATTCTCCAATGCCTGAACCTTCCGGCGCATCTCAGATCACATGACAAACAAAATGAAGATGCAGCCCGATGCTTTCCTTCATGAGTTGAAAATAGCAACGCTGCTTGTAATTTTGCCGATCCTGTAGGGCAGACCAAAGTCCATCGAAAATGCTTCAGATTGTGATTGCCATAGACAACAAGGCAACACTGCCAAGACGTTACGTTCAGTTTTCATAGCCGGCAAAGACGCGAATCGCCGAGGGCACGAACAGCGCCTGCACATGCAGGCGCCGCTCGCCCAAGAATGTCAGTGCCTGCCGCTGCACGCAAAGCCTGGCACGTGCGGCCAACGAGCGCTCCTTTGTGTCCTCATCCCGTAGAGTTGAGCATCGGCTTCACCGAGGGCCCGCTCCACTGGGGGCTGGAGGCGACCAAGGCACAGGATTCGATGCCTTAGTTCTGCGTTGAGCCAGGAGCATAGCTCGAGCCCTGCTGGATCGTGCGGGGATTATAGGTGCGGCCTTGCGGACCCGTGCCATAGCCCTGGCTTTGCGAAGCGCCTGAATTATAGCTGTCCGGGGCCTGCCCGCCATTCGGCATGTAGCCTTGGCTCCCATTCTGCATGTTCTGCTGTTCCAGTTGCTTCTGCCGTGCCGACCGATTGGCTATCGTGCGGCCCGCAAAGCAGCCCCCCGCGGCGCCCAGCACCCCATGCCCTACGGCATGGCCGGCCAGCCCGCCCGCAATGGCGCCTTTGATGCAACCTGCGGCCTGCGCCGGCCCGACGGGCATGCCAGCAGCCAATGCTGCGACAAGGGTGGCCGAGAGAAGTGTGTTTCGCATGGTACTCTCCTTCAGGTTAAGTTGGTGTGATTGCCATTCCGGCGCCTGCTTCCCGGGCCGGCATGGAGTTCACTGCCTTACGGCTTACGGACTGGGCTCGCGCTGCTGATGTCAGTATCCGGCAGGTTGTCGACGGCACGTGTTGCGGCACTGCTCTGCAGCGTGCTGCCTTCTGGGTTGTTGGTTGCGAGTGCTTTCACAGGTGGACAGCCTCAATGTAAGTGTTCGACACGTGTCAGGTTGCAACCCACCCTGCGCCAAGGCAGGGCCGTATGTAAGATCAGCACACATGATGACGCAGCTGCCGGCCAACCGTTGCATGGAAACTGACGGATCACGCGAGAATCTGCGGCCCGCTCTGTCGGCCCTGTTGCGTGGGCTGACAATGAATGCGGGCTGGGCCAGTTGGGCGGGACAGTGACGCAGCGGTACCGGCGGCGTTCGGCGACATCCACCCGACGCAAGTCTCGTTCGTGCCGAAGGTTTTGGAGGGTAGGGCATGGTGGTTCGGCCGCGGAGCCAGCATCTCTCAACGCCGAACAGGACCCGGATCACAGGCGAACGTCCGCTTCCGGGATGCCGGCGTTGAGCTTCGAACGTCTTTGATCAGCGCAAATCAGCCATCCCCGGGGCGAACCTTCGACATCCACCCTCACCACGAACAGTTATCACGCTCAGACGCGCCGACCGGCCTTCGGCATTGCCTCTTGCAGGCTGGACTTGGCCGTTGGGACTTCGGATCATTCCTCGGGCCCGCAGCAATGAGCCCATGATCCCGTTCCCAACTTGCGGGAAACCCTGGTGGAGTTTTGACCCTTTGCCCCGCGCGGCCTGCGCGCCCGCATCGGCGCTGCCCACCCGGACAGGCAGCCCCTGGCAACCGACCGAACCCGGCGCATTTAAAATGTAGACGGCTGGCGCCCTACCGGGGGACGCCACATCCAGCACTGGGGGAAGGCACTCGATCCTTGACGGACCATGACACGCCCGGCGGCGGCCAGCCGCCCGTGCCGGAGCCGGCGGCGCCGCACGAAAGCCCCCGCGTCAGGGCCGAGCTGGCCGGCCTCGACGACGGGGCCGACCCCTTCGCCGCCGCGGTGCGGGCGACGCGCATGCCCATGGTCATCACCGACCCCCGCAAGCCCGACAACCCCATCGTCTTCGTCAACGACGCCTTCTGCCGCCTCAGCGGCTACCCGCGCGAGCACCTCGTCGGCCGCAACTGTCGCTTCTTGCAGGGACCCGACACCGACCCGGCCGCGGTCCAGCGCATCCGCGGCGCCGTCACGGCAGGGGAAGCGATCGAGACCGAGATCCGCAACTACACCCGAAACGGGCAGCCGTTCTGGAACCGGCTGCTGATCGCCCCGGTGCACGACACGGACGGGACGCTCGCCTACTTCTTCGCCAGCCAGTACGACGTGACCGCCGAGCGCGAAAGCCTCGCCGACCGCACGCGGGAACTCGCGGAAGCCAACGAAAAGCTGCGCGCCGAGGCGGTGGAGCGCGAGCGGATCGAGGACACGCTCCGGCAATCGCAGAAGATGGAGGCCATCGGACAGCTCACCGGCGGCCTTGCCCATGACTTCAACAACCTGCTGGCCGGGATCAGCGGCAGCCTGGAGATGCTGCAGATGCGGCTCGGGCAAGGCCGCTACGCCGACCTCGAACGCTACATCGCCGCCGCCCAGGCCGCCGGCAAGCGCGCGGCGGCGCTCACCCACCGCCTGCTGGCGTTTTCGCGGCGGCAGACGCTGGAATCCCGGCCCACCGACGTGAACCGCCTGGTTTCAGGCATGGAGGAGCTGATCCGGCGCACCGCCGGGCCGGAGATCGCCGTCGAGGTGGTCGGCGCGGAGGGCCTGTGGAACACGCTCGTTGATCCGAACCAGCTTGAGAATGCCCTCTTGAACCTGTGCATCAACGCCCGCGACGCCATGCCTGGCGGCGGGCGGCTCACCATCGAGACCGCGAACCGCCGGCTCGATCCCCGCGCCGCCCACGACCTGGACCTGGCGCCGGGGCAGTACGTGACGCTCAGCGTCAGCGACACCGGGTCCGGCATGGCGCCGGAGGTCGCCCGCCGCGCCTTTGATCCCTTCTTCACCACCAAGCCGCTCGGCATGGGCACCGGGCTGGGCTTGTCGATGATCTACGGATTCGCGCGGCAGTCCGGCGGACAGGCGCGCATCATCTCCGAGCCGGGCCGCGGCACAACGGTGCGCCTCACCCTCGCCCGGCATGTTGGCCCGTCCGAGGCGGTGGAGGAGGCGGCCGCCGCCGCCCCGCCGCGCGCCGGGCAGGGGGAGGCCCAGGGGGAGACCGTGCTGGTGGTGGATGACGAGCCGACGGTGCGGATGCTGGTGAGCGACGTGCTGCAGGACCTCGGCTACGCCGCCATCGAGGCGGCGGACGGCGCGGCCGGGCTGCGCGTCCTGCAATCGGCGGCGCGCGTGGATCTGCTGGTGACGGATGTCGGCCTGCCCGGCGGCATGAACGGGCGGCAGGTGGCGGACGCCGGGCGGGCGCTGCGCCCCGGCCTCAAGGTGCTGTTCATCACCGGCTACGCCGAGGCCGCCGCGCTCGGCCACGGCCAGCTCGGCCCCGGCATGCACGTGATGACCAAGCCGTTCCCGCTGGACGCGCTGGCCATGCGGGTCAAGGCGTTGATCGCCGGCTCCGTCTGAGGAATGGGGCGGCCCGCCGCCCCTCCCCTACCCTCACGCGCGGCCGGCGCTGGCCGCGATCCCGTCGAGCGCCGCCACCGCGTCCTCCGGCAAGTCGAGCGCGCCCGCTTGGAGGTTCTCCCGCAGGTGCGCGACCGACGAAGTGCCGGGGATCAGCAGGATGTTGGGCGCACGACGCAGCAGCCAGGCGAGCGCCACCTGCATGGGCGTGGCCCCGAGGCGAGCCGAAACCTCCGACAAGGCGGAGGACTGCAGCGGGCTGAACCCGCCGAGCGGGAAGAACGGCACATAGGCGATGCCGTCGCGGGCGAGGCCGTCGATCAGCGCGTCGTCGTCCCGGTGCGCCAGGTTGTACTGGTTCTGCACGCAAACGACCTCGCAGATGCGCCGCCCTTCCGCGACCTGCGAGGGCGTCGCGTTGCTCAGGCCGATGTGACGCACCAGGCCCTGGCGCTGCAGGTCGGCGAGGACGGCGAGCGGCGCCTCGATGGACCCTTCGGCCGGGCCGTGCGCGAACATGCAGCGAAAATTGACCACGTCCAGCACGTCCAACCCCAGGTTGCGCAGGTTGTCGTGCACCGCCTGCGTCAGCTCGGCGAGCGAGGAGGCCGGGTTCCAGGACTTATCTTGGCCGCGCCGCGCGCCGATCTTGGTGACGATGACGAGGTCGTCGGGGTAAGGGTGCAGCGCCTCGCGGATGAGTTGGTTGGTGACGTGCGGGCCATAGAAGTCGCTGGTGTCGATGTGGTTCACCCCGCTCGCCACCGCTTCGCGCAGCACCGCCCGGGCCGCGTCGGGGTCGCGGGGCGGCCCGAACACGCCGGGTCCCGCGAGCTGCATGGCGCCGTAGCCGAGTCGGCGCACGGTGCGGTTGCCAAGGGTGAAGGTATCGGATTGTCCGTTGGTAGGCATGATGAACTCCTTGTTCGACCGACACCTAGGGCCTGTCAGTCCTTGATGACTTTCCCATCTGTGGCGGATGATTGACCAA
>CAXTUO010000334.1:0-4907 GCA_964247175.1 uncultured Acetobacteraceae bacterium
GCACGATTCCGCGACCGCGCACATAGACCAAGGTGTTGGCCGTCCCCAGGTCAATCGCCATGTCGGTAGGCGTCATCCCGAGCAAACGTCCTAACATGCGATTGTCCCCTCGAATCGTGGGAAACGCCACGTCCTCGCCGAGGAATGGCACATGAACCGCATAGCCGCAGCATTTCGATGTCGCAAGGGCTATTCTCAACTTTTAGTGAACCATATTTGCGACACAGGTTGGCGTCATACTCGTGTATGGTTAAGTCGGCTGTCTTGAATTCAACCTACAGGGAGAACACCTATGCGTTCTGTAACGATGACGGCTTTCGCGGCAACCTTGCTGTTGAGCCTGGCGGCTTGCGGCGAGCGGCCCGGCACGCGGGCCGTGACGGGCGGGCTTCTAGGAGCCGGAACGGGTGCCGCGGTTGGCGGAATAACGGGCGCAGGCGCCGGGACGGGAGCCTTGATCGGCGGCGGCCTTGGCGCGGTCGGCGGCGCCGCAACGGCGCCGCGCCGCTATTGACCTTTCGGATGGAGAATTCTGGATGTCGCGCAAAGTTGCAGTGAGCCTGGCGCTGTTGGCCGGGCTGGGCGTGTCGGCTTGCACCAACCCCTATGATCCCGGTCAGCGCGCGGTCGGCGGCGGGCTGCTGGGAGCCGGCACCGGGGCGGCGATTGGCAGCCTTGCCGGCGGCGGACGGGGTGCGGCGATTGGGGCGCTCGTGGGTGGCGGCGCCGGAGCGCTTGGCGGCGCGGCGACGACGCCGAACCGGTCGCAGCAATATTATCAAGAAGCCCCGCCCTATCAGCAGCCGGCTTATCAACCGGCGCCGCAGTACTACCAGCCGCGGTCCTACGGCTATTAGGGGAATGGCCGGCCTCGGGACCGAGGCCGGCCATCCTTCCTTCGGCGCGTCAGGCGGACAGCGCGATCGGCTCGGTCCGGGCACGTTTCACCAACAGCTTGTTCAAGGCATGAATGTAGGCGCGGGTGGACGCAACGATAGTGTCGGTGTCTGCCCCCTGCCCGTCCACCATCTTGCCGTCCTCCTCAAGCCGCACCGTGGTCTTGGCCTGAGCGTCCGTTCCCTCCGTCACCGCGCCTACGGAGAACAGCACAAGCTTCGCCTCGTGCGGGAATACCTTGCGGATGGCGTTGAACGCCGCATCCACCGGGCCGTCGCCGACAGCCTGGGCGTGAGAAACCGTGCCGTCGATCTCCAGTTCCAACTCGGCGCTCTGCGGGCCGCGCGACCCGGCCCGCACGTCCAACGACACGAACCGCACCCGCTCGTGGTCCCGCACCACCTCGTCATCGACGAGCGCCACGATGTCCTCGTCGTACACGACCTTCTTGCGGTCGGCCAGGTCCTTGAACCGGCGGAAGGCGTCGTTCAGCTTGTTGTCGCCAATCGCCGCGTAGCCCATCGCCTGAAGCTTGTCCCGGAACGCCGCCCGGCCGGAGTGCTTGCCCATCACCAACGTGCTCTTGGTCCAGCCCACGCTTTCCGGCGTCATGATCTCGTAGGTGGCAGCGTTCTTCAGCACGCCGTCCTGATGGATGCCGCTTTCATGGGCAAAGGCATTGCGCCCGACGATCGCCTTGTTCGGCTGCACATCGAACCCGGTGATGGTGGACAGCAGCTTCGACACCCGCAGGATGTTCTTGGTCTCGATGCCGGTGTGGTAGGGCGCCGCGTCCGGGCGGGTGCGGATCGCCATCACGGCTTCTTCCAGCGCCGCGTTGCCCGCACGCTCCCCGATGCCGTTGATGGTGCACTCCACCTGCCGCACCCCGGCGCGCAGCGCGGCGAGCGTGTTGGCAACCGCGAGGCCTAGGTCGTTGTGGTTGTGGGTGGACAGCACGACTTTGTCCGCCCCGGGAACACGCTCCAGCAACATGCTGAAGATACGGGTCATGTCCTCCGGCACCGCGTAGCCCACAGTGTCCGGAATGTTGATCGTCGTGGCGCCGGCCTTGATCGCGGCCTCCACGCAGCGGCACAGGAAATCGGGCTCGGTGCGGCTGCCGTCCTCCGCCGACCATTCCACGTCATCGGCGTGCTGCCGGGCCAGCGTCACGGAAGCGATGGCGAGTTCCAGCACCGCGTCCGGCTCCATGCGCAGCTTGTACTTCATGTGCAGCGGGCTGGTGCTGAGGAAGACATGGATGCGCTTGCGCTCGGCGGGGAGCAGCGCCTCGGCGGCGCGCAGGATGTCAGCCTGCCCGGTGCGGGCCAAGCCGCAGATCACCGGGCCGCGCACCGTGCGGGCGATCTCCTGCACGCTCTCGAAGTCGCCCGGCGACGCGATGGGGAAGCCGGCCTCCATGACATCGACGCCCAGTTCGGCCAGCGCCTCCGCCATGCGGAGCTTCTCGGCCAGGTTCATGGAGAAGCCCGGCGACTGCTCGCCGTCGCGCAGCGTGGTGTCGAAGATGATGACGCGGTTGTCCGGCATGGCGCCGAAGCTGGGATGGTTGATGGCCATGGGTGGGGTCCTCGAAATGCGTGTGCGAACCGGCTCTCAGGGCGTCCCCCTAAGCGATGCCGGCACAGATCCGCACGGCGAGGCGCTTAGGGGCGGATAAGTCGAAGGAGGAGCGCGAAGCCGAGCAGGCGCGCAGTGTAGCGCAACGCGGAACGAAGCGCACGGGCCAGCACTTGCATGGACAAGGACGACAACACGCTGGCAGGTGTAGTCCGCTCGCCCGTGAAGGGCAAGCGGACCGCGCCGGTCAGATGTCGGCGTAGCAGTGCGTTTCCGCGGCACCGCCAGGGTTCGTGACCGCGCCCAGATGGGCGGGACCGACGGTTTGGGCGAATTTCCAGATGGCGCCGCTGTTGTAATCGGTCCGGCGCGGCGTCCAGGCGGCCCGGCGTTCGGCCAGCTCGGCATCGGACAGCAGCACCTCCATGGTGCCTGCCGTCGCGTCCATGCGGATGCGGTCGCCGTTTCGCAGCAGGGCGATGGGACCGCCCAGCGCGGCCTCCGGCCCGACATGGCCGACGCAGAAGCCGCGGGTGGCGCCGGAGAACCGCCCGTCGGTGATCAGGGCCACCTGGTCGCCCATGCCCTGGCCGTAGATGGCGCTCGTGGTCGAGAGCATTTCCCGCATCCCGGGTCCGCCCTTCGGCCCCTCGTAGCGCACCACGATCACGTCGCCGGCCTTGTAGGCCCGGTCCTGCACGGCCTGGAACGCTTCCTCCTCGCTGTCGAAGCACAACGCAGTGCCCTCGAATTGCAGCGTTTCCATGCCGGCGATCTTCACGATGGCGCCTTCCGGCGCCAGGTTGCCGCGCAGGCCGACCACGCCGCCGGTGGCGCTGATCGGGCGGGACACCGGGTAAACCACGTCCTGGTCCGTCGGGAACACAACGTCGGCCAGGTTCTCCGCCAAGGTCCTGCCGGTCACGGTGATGCAGTCGCCGTGCAGCAGGCCGCCGTCCATCAGCGCCTTGAGGATCACCGGGATGCCGCCGACGCGGTGCACGTCCAGCGCCACGTACTTGCCGCCGGGCTTCAGGTCGGCGATGTAGGGCGTGCGGCGCATGATGTTGACCACGTCGTCCATCGTGAAGCGGATGCCCGCCTCATGCGCCAGCGCCGGCAGGTGCAGCCCGGCGTTGGTGGAGCCGCCAGTGGCAGCCACGACGACGGCCGCGTTTTCCAACGCCTTGAGCGTCACGATGTCCCGCGGGCGCAGCCCGCTCTCGATCAATCGCACGACGGCGCGGCCCGACTCCACGGCCCAGCGGTCGCGGTCCTCGTACGGGGCCGGCGACCCGGCCGAACCTGGCAAGGCCAGCCCGATGGCCTCGCTGACCGTTGCCATTGTATTTGCAGTAAACTGCCCGCCGCACGCCCCGGCGGACGGGCAAGCGACGCATTCCAGTTCGTGCAGGTCGGCGTCGGACATGCGCCCCGCGGCGTGCTGGCCCACCGCTTCGAACACATCGACCACCGTCACGTCGCGGTCCCGAAAGCGGCCGGGCAGGATGGAGCCGCCGTACATGAACACGCTCGGCACGTTCAGCCGCAGCATCGCCATCATCATGCCGGGCAGCGACTTGTCGCAGCCGGCTAGGCCCACCAGCGCGTCGTAGCAATGCCCGCGCACCGTCAGCTCGACGCTGTCCGCAATCACCTCGCGCGACACCAGGGAGGACTTCATGCCCTGATGGCCCATGGCGATGCCGTCGGTCACCGTGATGGTGGTGAACTCGCGCGGGGTCGCGCCGGCCTCGGCCACGCCGCGCTTCACGGACTGCGCCTGGCGGTTCAGCGCGATGTTGCAGGGCGCCGCCTCGTTCCAGCAGGTGGCGACGCCGACGAAGGGCTGGTTGATCTCGTCCTCGGTCAGGCCCATCGCGTAGTAGTAGCTGCGGTGCGGCGCACGGCCCGGCCCTTCGGTGACGTGGCGGGACGGCAGGCGGGATTTATCCCAACGCTTTGTCAGCACGTTCTTCTCCGTTTTTTTTAGGGCGCGATGCGGGCGATGGCGGCTTCGATCCGGGCGGCGTCGTGCTGGAAGGCGGCGAGCCGCGCGCGGTTCTCCTCCACGATCTCCGGACGCGCCTTGGCGACGAATTCGGCGTTGCCCAGTTTGCGCGTGACCTTCTCGGCTTCCGCCAACACCTTGGCGTGCTCCTTCGCCAACCGGCTGCGCTCGGCGTCCACGTCGATCACGCCAGCCAGCGGCAGCACCACGGTCGCCTCGTCCACCACGATCTGCGCGCTGCCCGGCGGCAGCGGGCCGTCCAGCGACTCGACCGAGGAAGCCCGCGCCATGCGGTGGATGCTCTCCGCCCAGCGCGCCGCCCGTGCCAGCGTCTCCGGCTTCGCGTCGCGCAGCAGGATCGGCGTGAGCACCGCAGGCGCGATCTGCATCTCGGACCGCACGCCGCGGACCTCGC
>CAXTUO010000335.1:0-4901 GCA_964247175.1 uncultured Acetobacteraceae bacterium
GAGGCGCTGGAGAAGACCGGCGTCACCAACGACATCGCCGGGCTGCTCCAAAGCGTCGTGCAGCGCTCCGCGACGCTCGCCGCATGGGCTTCGGGCGTCGTGCTCGCGGTAGGCTGCAATCTCGTGAACAACCTGCCGGCCGGCCTCGTGGCGGGCCGCGTGGTCGAGATCGCGGACGTGCCGGAGCATGTGCGCGCCGCGGTGCTGATCGGCGTGGACCTCGGCCCCAACCTGTCCGTGACCGGCTCCCTGGCAACGATCCTGTGGCTCACGGCGCTGCGGCGCGAGGGACAGGACGTGGGCGCCTGGGCCTTCCTCAAGCTCGGCGCGCTGGTGATGCCGCCGGCGCTCTTGCTCGCCGTCGCGGGCGCCTTCGCCTTCGGCTGACACCCACCCGATCCGGAGAATAAATCCTTGGACAACATCAGCTCGGCTTGGCTCTATCCCATCATCCTGGTCGCGGGCGCCTTGCAGGCGTGGGGGCCGCCGATGAACGGGGCGCTGCGCAACGCGCTGGCCAACCCGTGGCTCGCCAGCATCGTCTCCTTCCTGCCCATCGTGTTCGCCTTGGCCGTGCTGTTCTTCTGCATCCCGCGTCCGCTGCCGACGACGGAGGGCGTGACCAACATGCCGTGGTGGGCGCCGCTGGGCGGCCTGGATCGCCCTGATCTCCATCTTCTGAGCGCCGCGGCTCACCCGGAGGGCTGCCCGACATCTTACCCGGGCGGCTGCCCGACAGCTTGGTTGAGCAAGCGCCGCCGCCCGTGGTCCGTCGGCGGCACGGACCGGCGCATCTCCTTGCCGAGATAGACGCCGGCCTGCACCGCCGGGCGCTGCGTGATGCTCGCCTGCCAATCCGGACCACGATAAACGCCTGCTGAAATCAGCGGATCGCGACGCCGAATGGCCGGTTGTTCGCAGGCACCGGCAACTCGGTCGTGAGGTCGTTCAGCAATTTCAGCATGCCGGTGTCGGCATCGACTTCAAGCACAAACAAGCGGTTGCCCTCGCCTGCCGAAGCGGGGCTGTTCACTTCCTCCAATAGATACAGGAAGTGCCCGTCCGGCGTCAGCGAGAACTGCTGGACACCGCCTGTCCCGCCGACCACGACGTGCTGGATCTCGACGGGGGACGCGGGATCGTGCAGGTCATACACCGACATCGACTGGTCGCCCGTGTTGGCGGTGTAAAGGAACCGGCCGTCGCTGCTCACGCGGACCCAACACAGAGCCATGCCCGAGTTCGGCGCTTTGCTGACGAACTGCAGTTTTCCCGCCGCACTTACGGTGTAAACACCGAGTTCGTTGGTGTTGACGAAGCCGACATAAAGGTAAGGTGCGCGCGGGTGTGCCCAAAGGCCGAGCGGCAGTGACTGCGTGCCGTCCGCAGCCAGCGGCAGCATCGTGCTGTCGGTTTGGATGAGTTTCCCATCAGGGGCTTGAACGAACGCGTCGAGATGGCCGCCGCCGGGGAACTCTGCAGAAAATACGAACGGGCCGGTGTTCGAGGTGAGCGCCTGCGAGGGCTGCGCGTCCGGCACGAGCGCCGCCGCTGAGCCGGGAAGCAGCCGCAACCCGCCGTCGCGCTTGATTTCCGACGCGATCAGGCCCGGAAGGTAGCCTTTGCCGGCCTGCACCGGGTCCTGCGCGCTATCGACCGTCACCAGGTAACGGCCATGCACGCCGAGCGATACCGGCGTGCTGCCGCCGCTCGTGAAAGGTTGGCCAGGCAGGGGAGACAACGAGCCGTCGCCGGCAACCCGCAGCGCGGAGATGCTGTTGGAGCCGCCGTTCACCGCGTAAAGCACGTCGTTGTAGAGGGCCATCTCCTGATCGACGTCGAACGGACCGAGGGCGAAACTCGGATCAAAGAAGCCGGTGCCGCCCGTCAGGAACGGGGAGCCGGGCAGCGCATGCAGGCTGCCATCCGCGTGTATGTCGTAGGCGAGGATGGCGTTGCCGCTTGTGAGGTTGGCGTTGACATAGAGGGTGTGCTGACGCCGTTGGTAGTCACCCGGGTCGAAACGCGCTGGAACCTCGGCGCGGGCGGGAGGATGGGTGGCAAGCACAAGTGCGGCAGCCGTTGCAGCCAATCCGAGCGCCTTCAGCGCATTTGCAGATGAAGTCAGCATGAGATCCTCCGTTGAATGGCATCCAACGGAGGTTCGTGAACGACGCAGCACAGGTTACAGGGTGGACGAAAAGTCCATGGGCCGACATGGCTCCTGTCGGGTTCCGGGCCGATGCGGTGGTCGGCGGGCTGTGCAAGCGCGGCAGCATTGAACAACGCCCGCCCCGGCACAACATCGGCGCGGTCAATCCGTGGGGAAAACACCATGTCCTACGCCGGCGCCATCCCGCTGTCCGCACGCCCCGATGCCTTGGCCCGGCTGAAGCGGCTGCGCCGCCTCGCCTGGCTGATCGACGGCGCGTTCAAGCTGCCGGGCACGCGCTTCCGCTTCGGCCTCAACAGCGTCGTTGGCCTGGTGCCGGTCGGCGGCGATGCGGTGCTCGGGGCGCTTTCCCTTTACATCATCTACGAGGCGGCAAAGCTCGGCGTGCCGAGGCCGCAACTGGTCCGCATGTTGGCCAACGTCGCGCTTGAGGTCGCCGGCGGCAGCGTGCCGGTGCTGGGCGACGTGTTCGACATGGCGCTGAAGGCCAACCTGCGGAACCTCGCGATCATCGAGCGCCACGTCGGCGCCTTCTGACCGCGGCGTGATCAGCCGCCGCGGTCAGGCATTCGGGGCCGGCGCCGGATGGGGATGCTCCAGGAAGAAGCGCAGCATCTCCCCCGTCGCGTCCGGCCCGCGCGGGTCGGTGTAGGTGCCGGCGGGGCTGCCGCCGAACCAGGCATGCGCCGCGCCGCGCACCACCCATTGCTCGATCACCGTTTGGCCGTCCGCGTCCACCCGCCGGGTGCGGCGAAAGGCATGGCCCCCAGGCACCTGGCCGTCCTCCGACTGCATGACGAGCGAGGCGCCGTGCGCCGACTGCTCGGCCACGGCATCGCCGTTGCGCGGGTTCACCGTGGTGTCCCGGTCGCCGTGGAACACGATGGCCGGCAACACCCGCCCGCCGCTGGCGGCCCGGGGAACCGCGCCGCCCCGCTGCATCGCGGTGAACGCCGATTGCATGTCGCGCGCCGCGCCGCAGGCCAGGCCCGAATGCACTCCGATGGCCGCATACAGGTCCGGATACGTTTCACCCAGCACCGCCGCAGCCGCGCCCCCAGCCGAAAGCCCGGCGACATACACGCGCGTGGGATCGACGGCGTAATCGCCCATCACTTCCCGCGTGATCCCGGCGATCAATGACGGCTCACCGGCCCCGCGGTGCTGGTCGGCCTCGCTGAACCAGTTCCAGCACTTCTGCATGTTCGCCGAGCTGGTCTGGCCGGGATAGGCCACGAGACAGGTGTGCTGCTCGGCCGCCCCGTTCATCCGCGTGCCGGCGGCGAAATCGTCGGGCGATTGGGTGCAGCCGTGCAGCATGACAACCAGCGGCACCGGCTGCCCGTTGTAGCCGCTGGGCACATACAGCTTGTAGGGGCGGCTGCCGGCCGGGTTGCTGAACGTCTTGGCCAGGAACTGCGCGCCGTCCGGCAGGCCCGCGGGCGTGGCGCCCGGGGCAGCAGGCTTGGATGCGCCGCCCGGCATGGAGAGACCGCCCGGATTGACCCGGTCGAGCAAGCCGCGCAGCACCTTGGGGATCGGCAGCCCCACCCCTTCGGCCGGGTTCGGCACGGTTTCGCCAGTGCCGTCGATGGTCGGCGGGCTGCGCCGGGCCGGGCCGGATGCTTGCTGCCCCGCAAGCGCGCCTTGCAGGGCGGCCGTGGCTTCGGACAAGCGCCCGGCCCGGGTAAGGCGCGCGGCCTCGATCAGGCCCTGGGGCAGGAATGGCTTCATTGTCTTGGCTTTCGTGTTCGGGACCGGGTCAGGCATCCCCGTTTGCAACCGGGATGGGCGTCCGTTGAAATCGTCCGCGGTATGGGCTGCCGAGGCTATTGCGTGCGGTCGGCGAGCGCCGCCTTGACCGCGGCGCTGGCGTGCAGCGCGCCCAGCACCTTGACCGAGGCGATGACCGCGCTGGCCAGCTCGGGCGACACGTCCTGCGCGATGCTCGCAAGCCCGAGCACGTTGATGTGCAGCGCGTCCCCCTGGCGCCGCGCCGCCTCAAGGTCTCCCCGGCTGTAGTGCCGGAGGCCCAGGTCCAGGCTCCTCCGCACCACCGACTGCCGCACCACCTCGGCATGGCGCTCAAGCTGGTTGCGGATGGCCGTGCGGATGAAATCCGTGCGGTTCGAATAGAACCCGTCCTGCACCATCAGGTCGATGTGGCCGAGATCGACGAAACCGAGATTGATGGTGATCTTCTCGCTGTCGGCTTTTCGCAGCTCAGGCAATGCTTCCATCGTCTCCATCCATACACCATCCAACTAGATGGTATATGGATGGAGAGCGAGGGGATGCAAGGCCCCGCGCTTGGCGCCGGGTCACGCCGGCAGGAAGTCCGGCACCGACAGGTAGCGTTCGCCCGTGTCGTAGTTGAAGCCCAGCACCGTGGCCCCGCCCGGCAGCTCCGGCAGCTTCTTGGCAATCGCCGCCAGCGTCGCGCCCGACGAGATGCCGACCAGCAGCCCCTCCAGCCGGGCGGAGCGCCGGGCGTACTCGCGCGCCTCCTCCGCTTCCACTTGGATCACCCCGTCCAGCACGTCCGGGTGCAGGTTCGCCGGCACGAACCCGGCGCCGATGCCCTGGATCGGATGCGGCCCGGGCTGGCCGCCGGAGATCACCGGGGACAAGGTCGGCTCCACCGCGAACACCTTGAGGCGCGGCCAGCGCGGCTTCAGCACCTCGCCGCAGGCGGTGATGTGCCCGCCGGTGCCGACGCCGGTGATGA
>CAXTUO010000336.1:0-4897 GCA_964247175.1 uncultured Acetobacteraceae bacterium
GACTACGTGGCCGACGCGCAGTTCCCGACCGTCGTGGTGTTGCAGGACTTGGACGATCGGCCGGGCTACGGCGCGTGGTGGGGCGAGGTGCATTCCACGGTGCACAAGGCGCTTGGCGCCACGGGCTGCGTGACCAACGGGTCGTTCCGTGATTGCGACATGTTCGCGCCGGGGTTCCAGATCATCGGCGGGCGGATCGGCCCGAGCCATGCCCACGTCCACATGGTAGATTTCGGCAAGCCGGTGAACGTGTTCGGCATGAACGTCGTGCATGACGATGTCATTCACGCGGACTTCCACGGCGCGGTCGTCATCCCGGCGGAGGCGGTGCGTAAGCTGCCGGACGCCATCGCCCTGTCGGCCCGGCGCGAGAAGGTCATCCTCGATGTCTGCGCCAGCGCCGATTTCAGCCCGGCGAAGCTGCGGGCTGCGGTGCAGCAGGCCGGGGAAATCCACTGATCCGGCCGCCGGCATCGCTAGGCGCCGGCGGCATCATACACCGGGATTGTAGATGTAAAGGTAAGTGCCGCCGGTCTGTGTTCCGGTGGTGACTTGAAGGCCGCGGGCTTGTTGCAGGGACAGGCCGGTGAAGGTTATGCTCGCGTCGATGCCGTTTCCGGTTCGGCCGGCTCCCCCGACGATGTCCGCCCGCAGCGTCGCGCCCTGCGATCCGGCAGCGCCGGCCAGCGCCGTGTCCCAGTGGTAGGTGCTCACCCCGTTGGCAAAGCCCCACAAGGTCGCGGCGTCGCCAGCATGGAAATCACGGATGGTGTTCCAGACCACGCCTGGCGTGCGCGCGTCGGTGAAGAAAGTGTCTTGACCGGTCCCGCCGGTCAGGAAATTCGAGCCCAATCCGCCGTCCACCACGTTCCGCCCAGTGGCGACCTGGATAGCGTCGTTGCCGCCTCCGGAATGGATGAACACGTTGGGCGCTTGCGTCGAGAGGACCACGTTGTCGGAGCCGGCATAGATATACTGGTTCTTGAGGTAGCCGGGTCCGGAAGTCGAGGCGGGGTCCATGATGAGGCTGCCACGTTGGTTCGTCGTCGTGTCCACATAGGCAACAACCGCACCGGCCGGCGGCGTGGTCCCCGGCGGAGTGCTGGAGGTTGTTGGCGTCCAGCCCAGTATATCCAGGACGCGCAGATCAGTGGCCGTGAGTTGCCCGGGCGATCCAGGCCCTCCGGGACCGAACGCGTCGCCCTTGGTACTATCCCAATCGCCGAAGTCCTGGCCGTCGAATTTCCCGGTGCTGGAAGCGTTGTGGAACTTCACGAGCAGGGCCGTGCCATCGACCGAGAAATAGGCGGGCTGCCCGTCGGCGCCCCCTGAATAGTCGCGCACCCCCGGCGACGAGTAGCGGAACAGGTCGAGCGGTCCCCAATTCCCCGCGCTCGTCAAGCCCAACCCGCCGATGCGCCCCATAAGCCCTTCGGTCATCTCGTGCTCGATGACGCCCATGGCGTCCGCGCCGTAGGTCCATGGCAGCTTGCTGTTCAGGGTGACGGTGTCGTCGGTATCATCGCTTGCGGGGGCAAGGCCCAGGACTTGCGCCAGGCCGTCGGACACGGCGAGGCCTGCTCCCTTGGTCGGGTCGAGGGGCGGGAGCGAGGCGACGGCGGCGAAATCATCGGTGGTCGTCGCGTGCTTGATGAGCGCCGCCTTGAAATCGGCATAGCTGAATTCGAAGACCGGGAAGCTATTGGAACCGGAGAAGCCGTTGAGTGGCTTGAAGTCGAACGCGACATGAAAGGTGATCGTGTCGGCAATCTTGCTTTGCAGGTCGGCTTCGGCGGCCATGACCGCATTGCGATACTGCTGGCTGACTTCGGGGCTGAAGCTGTTGATGAAAGTGAGGCCTGACCGTGTCCCGCTCTCTATCGTGAAAGGGATTGGTCCCTGAAACGGGCTGGCGTCCAAGTCGGGAGTTACGATGCTGTTGTCGGTTGCTGGCGTGTTATCTTGGCTGATGGCACGACGAGACATGCATCTTCTCCGGCGATATAAAACATCGCATTTTGGCTTACAACAAATGATAGTCTTAAATGCAAACAGCGCTTTGAGTGCAGGACTCTGACGACAGCATTTGCGATTTATTAATTACTTAAGCATTACGCAGGCACATTTGCTTCGTCGCGCCCAACACACTTGACCCCTAAGCGCTCAAACTTTCTTCTGCCGCGTTCAGAACTCAGCTTCACTCAGTTACGGCCCGTTCATTCTTCCGTTCTGATCGGCACATCTATCCTAAAAGTTGAGAAGGACGAAGCAATTTTTTGGACATTGCCGGAATTTTAGATTTCCGGCCCAACCCTTCATGGGCTGGCCAGGATAGGGCGGGGAAAGCTTTGAGCCCAACCGCAGCCGCGTGCGGCAACCGCCGCAGCCCGGCATCACCGCGGTCTTGATGGGTGGTCGCTTGACCTAAGCGGGTCGCACGGCGGAGTATCGGCCCGTTCCAACAGGAGGCCCGCCATGAACATTGCCGCCCTGCCCGCATCACTGGCCGGCGTCTCGGACGCGGAGTGGAAGGTCCGTTGCGACCTGGCAGCCCTATACCGGCTCGTCGCGCACCACCGGATGACCGACCTGATCTACACCCATATCAGCGCGCGGCTGCCGGGGCCGGAGAACCATTTCCTGATCAACCAGTATGGCGTGATGTTCCACGAGATTCGCGCGTCGGACCTGGTGAAGATCGACTACGACGGCAACATCGTCGATGACGCCCAGCAGTCGCGCCGGGTCAACGCGGCCGGGTTCTGCATCCACTCGGCGATCCACATGGCCCGGCACGACCTGGCCTGCGTCATCCACACCCATACCGCCGCCGGCATGGCGGTCGCGGCGCAGAAGCATGGGCTGCTGCCGATTAGCCAACATGCGCTGAAGTTCTACGGGCACCTGGCCTATCACGGCTACGAGGGCATCGCGCTCGACCTGGATGAGCGGGAGCGGCTGGTGGCCGACCTCGGCGAGCATCGGGCGATGATCCTGCAGAACCACGGGCTGCTGGTCGCCGGGCGCACCATCCCAGAAGCGTTCAACAACATCTATTACCTTGAGCGCGCCTGCCAGGCGCAGGTCGCGGCGCTGTCGGGCGGGGCCGAGCTGGTGACGCCGCCCGAGGCGGTCCGCCTGCACACGGCGCAGCAGTTCAACCGCGAAGGCAGCTTGGAGCATTACGAGATGATGTGGGAAAGCTGCCTGCGCCTGGTGGAGCACGACCGGCCCGACTACCGCTCCTGAGTGCCTGACCTCCTGCAGATCGACGGGCTGCGCACGGTGTTCCGCAGCCCGTCCGGCGACGTGCCGGCGGTGGATGGGGTGAGCCTGTCCGTGGCGCGCGGCAAGACGCTCGGCATCGTGGGCGAGAGCGGCTGCGGCAAGAGCATGCTGTCGCTGTCCGTCATGCGCCTGGTGCCGTCGCCGGGGCGGGTCGCGGCGGGCCGGGTGGTGTTCGACGGGCAAGACCTACTGGCCTTGGCCCCCCGCGCCATGCGCGCCGTGCGCGGCAACCGGATCGGCATGATCTTCCAGGAGCCGATGACCAGTCTCAACCCGGTGTTCACCGTGGGCGACCAGATCACCGAGGCCATGCGCGCGCACGACCCCGGCGCGTCCAAGGCCGCGTTGCGCGCCCGGGGCGTCGCGGCGCTGGACCGGGTGCGCATTCCCGGCGCCGCGCGGCGGTTCGACGACTACCCGCACCAGATGAGCGGCGGCATGCGGCAGCGGGTGATGATCGCCATGGCGCTGTCCTGCGACCCGGACGTGCTGATCGCCGACGAGCCGACGACGGCGCTGGACGTGACGGTGCAGGCGCAGATCCTGGACCTGCTGCGCGACCTGCAGGCGCAGTCCGGCATGGCGATCATCCTGATCACCCATGACCTCGGCGTGGTGGCGGAAATGGCGGACGAGGTGGCGGTGATGTACGCCGGCCGCGTCGTGGAGCGGGCCAGCGGCACGGCCATCTTCGACGATCCGCAGCACCCCTACACGCTGGGTCTGCTGGGCAGCATTCCCCGGATCGAGGAAACGCGGTCCCGCCTGCTGGCGATTGAAGGCTCGGTCCCGGCGCCGTTCGCCTTGCCGGAGGGCTGCCGGTTCCATCCGCGCTGCGTGTTCGCCGCCCCCGCCTGCACCCGGGTCGATCCGCCGCTGCGGGGCTTAGGCGCCGACCATCAGGCCGCCTGCATCCGGGCGCCGGTCGAGGATCTGGCGGCGTGACGGAGGCGCTGATGGAAGTCGCGGGCCTCGTCAAGCATTATCCCATCCGCCGCGGGCTGGTGCTGTCGCGCACGACAGGCCAAGTGCGGGCGGTGGACGGCCTGTCGTTCGAGCTGTTCCGCGGCGAAACGCTGGCGCTGGTGGGGGAAAGCGGCTGCGGCAAGAGCACGACGGCGCGGCTGGTGCTGCGGCTGATCGACCCCACCGCGGGCACGGTCCGGTTCGAAGGGACGGACATCACCGGGCTGCGCGGCGATGCCATGCGCAAGCTGCGCCGCCGCATGCAGATCGTGTTCCAGGACCCCTTCGCCTCGCTCAACCCGCGCATGACGGTGGCCGAGATCCTGGAGGAGCCGCTGATCGTGCATGGCATCGGCGACGGCGCGGCGCGGCGGGTGCGGGTGGCCGAGCTGCTGGGCCTTGTGGGCCTCGCGCCGTATCACGCCGGGCGCTATCCGCATGAGTTCTCCGGCGGGCAGCGCCAGCGGATCGGCATCGCCCGGGCGCTCGCCGTCGAGCCGGCCCTGGTGGTTTGCGACGAGCCAGTCAGCGCGCTGGACGTGTCGATCCAGGCGCAGGTGGTGAACCTGCTCAAGGATTTGCAAGCCAGGCTGGGGCTGTCCTACCTGTTCATCGCGCACGACCTGGCGGTGGTGAAGCACGT
>CAXTUO010000337.1:0-4889 GCA_964247175.1 uncultured Acetobacteraceae bacterium
GCCTCTTAACGACAGACGAGCGGCACTGTCTGCGTGTTGGCGCCGGACGCTTACATGGAGCGGCTGGGCTGTGCCAAAAGATCAACTTCCTAACCGGGATCGCCGCGAACGGCGTCGCCACTCTCAAGTGCGCAGCAGCCCATGGACCACGTTATGTAACGGGGTTGGACACCACCAAAATGCCGACGGCCTCTCCTCTCCGGCGACAACGCTAGCACACCGTTTCTACCCCCGCAGGCAAGGCGCCGACCCGCGAATGGTTATGTAGCTGTTGCCACCGGCGAGATTAAGCTTGTACCCGGCTGCTGATGCTGCCATGGATGATGCCGATTTCCCCTCTCGTGATCGGTCCCCATGGCACAGCATTTCTTGCTTTCGGCCGGCGCGCGCTCGCTCAGCGCTGCCAGCGGCGTGGAAGCGCTTCTCGCACGCCGGCGCGGCCGTGCCTGTCGGTCGTCGACCGGGGTTTCGCGCGCACGTCGTGGAATGCGACATGGGAGGGTGTGAATACGTTGACTCGACCAATCAAAGGCAGTTGCAGCAGAGCGCCGCGCGTGTTTGCCTGGCTCGGCTCGAGACTCTCGGATATTCCCGCGCGACTGACTGAAATGAGCGTGCATTCCTTGGCGCGCTGGTGGCGATAGCGCGTCCCCGGCCGTGTCGATTCACAAGCGGCTCCCGAGGCGAACCTGCCAGTCTTCTTGCATCGACTGCGCGCCAACGACTCGTCCACAAGCCTACTCGTCCCCAAGGATTCCGAAGTTGGACACAACCGTTGATTGCGCACTGGCCAAGCACCCTCAAGCCCAGCTCCGCCGGTCCAGGTGGACCGATCTGCGGGGCCCCTGGGGCTTCGCCTTCGACGACGAGGATTGTGGGCTCCAGGAAGATTGGCCGGGGCACGCCGAGGTCTTCGACCGCGAGATCCTCGTCCCCTTCCCACCCGAGTCCCCGGCGAGCGGCCTCCAGGAGCGGGGCTACCACCCGGTCGTCTGGTACCGCCGCGTGTTCGAGATTCCCCCAGTCGGGCGAGCGCCTCGGCTGCACCTGACGTTCGGCGCGGTGGACTACGAGGCCCAGGTCTGGATCAATGGACAGTTCGCCGGGCGTCACGAGGGAGGGCACACTCCCTTCTCCCTCGACATCACCGCCTGGCTTTCTCCTGAAGCCGAGCAGGTCGTCGTCGTGCGCGTCCACGACGACCCGCTGGACCTGACCCAACCGCGCGGGAAACAGTACTGGGATCCCGAGCCGGCAGAGATCTGGTATCACCGGACCACGGGCATATGGCAGCCGGTCTGGCTGGAGCCGTTGGGCGAAGCTTTCGTCGGATCGGTGCGGTGGACCGCCGATCCGGATCGCTTCGCCGTCCAGATGCGCTTGCGGGTGGGAGGGCGTGCCGCCAGGGCGACTCAACTCCGTCTGCGCTTGTCGCTCAGCGGGCAACCGCTGGTGGACGACACCTATGCGTTGGACGGGGCGGTGCTGGACCGCGAAATCGTTCTGCCCCGGCGCATGCACCGGATCCATGCGGTTTGCTGGGCCCCCCACCACCCCCATCTGATCGACGCCTCGATCGAGCTGCTGGCGGCCGACGGCTCCGTGCTCGACTTGGTCGAAAGCTACTTCGGCCTGCGCCGGATCGAAGCCGCGGACGGCCGGCTGCTGCTGAACGGCGTGCCCCTGTTCCTGCGCCTGGTCCTGGCCCAGAACTATTGGCCGCAGTCGCATTTGGCGCCGCCAAGCGACGAGGCCATCCGGCGGGAGGTGGAGTTCGTCAAGGAACTCGGCTTCAACGGCGTGCGCATCCACCAGAAGATCGAGGACCCGCGGTTCCTTTACTGGTGTGATCGCCTGGGCGTGCTTGTCTGGGGCGAGGCAGCCAACGCCTTCCAGTTCGACGAACGGGCCGCCGAACGGCTGTGCCGCGAGTGGGCGGAGGCTGTCCGACGCGACTACAACCACCCCTGCATCATCACCTGGGTGCCGTTGAACGAGAGCTGGGGCGTGCCGGACCTGGAGCATGACCCGGCCCAGCGTGCGTACGTGAAGGCGCTGTACCACCTCACGAAGACGCTGGACCCCACGCGCCCGGTGATCGGCAACGATGGCTGGCAGAACGCCATCGGCGACATCTTCGGTGTGCACGACTACGCCATGGACCCCGCCAGGCTGACCGAGCGCTACGGCTCTGCCGAGGCGCTTCGGCGCACCTTTGAGGCGATCCGCCCGGCGCATAAGCGCCTGCTGGTGGATGGCCAGACCTTCGAGCAACAGCCGGTGGTGGTCAGCGAGTTCGGCGGCCTCAGCATCAAGCCTGCCGAGGGGGAGAACTGGTTCGGCTACGCCACGACGAACGATGCGCAGGAGCTGCTGGTGCTCTACGGGGCGTTGGTCGGAGCCTTGCTGGACAGCACCGGAATCGCGGGCTTCTGCTACACCCAGCTCACCGACACCGAGCAGGAGACCAACGGCCTGCTGACTGCCGCCCGCACGCCCAAACTGGACATCTCCGCCATCCGAGCGATCACCTCCCGCCCAGCCCGGTCCGTCCCAAGCGAGATCCTGGACGCCATCTTCCAGCACGAGGTCGCAAGACGGCGTGGGAGCCGGACAGAGGAATAGCCGCGCCGCGAGGGTCACTTGGACAAGAGGGCGGGCGGCAATGCTGGCGTCCAACGTGCGATGTCTCAGCAGAACGGTGGTCGAGTCATATTGATCCGGCCAGGGTCATCTTGGGTGCTGATCGCATCCGACCTCAGACAGTCCAGGGGTCGGAAGTCGAGGCTCATGCAGGATCACCCTGGCCGGATCAATAGTTCAGCAGGCGAGGGCGTCACAGACATTGCCGCTTAACCGCGGTTTACCTTTCATCCGCCCGGTGGCAGATCGTACTTGGCCTGCATGGCTACTCACCGGACGCTCGGGTGGGGTTGCAAGGCTTGCGGCCAGCCGGCAGCGCGAGCATCACGGCAAAGCATTGAGGATCCGTTCATGTCCTCGCACGTCGATCGGCCTGCCGCCCGAGCATCCTACGCTGCCGTCACTGCTGAAGAAGGCCGGCTACAACATTGCGCTGGTCGGTAACTGGCATCTGGGCAAGCTGCCGAAGTACGGTCCGCCGCTGAGCGGTTACGACCACTTCTGGGGCTATCGGAGCGGGGCCGTCAACTACTACCGCCATTTCGGCATAGATAGGAAAGAAGACCTCTGGAACGGCAACACCCCAGTGCAGCAAGCCGGCCACATGGCCGAACTTCTGAGCGATCGTGCCGTAGGCCAAGTCGCAGACTTCGCCAGAGGGGGCAAGCTGTTCCTGCTCAGCCTGCATTTCTCCGCCCCGCACTGGCCGTGGGAAGCGCCCAATGACATCGTTGCAGCCGCCATGCAATGTCCAAGGCCGCCGAGATCGCGCCGGACACGTTCGACGTGCACAGACCCGGCATCGTGTCAGGTACCTCTTCGGCTGTTCAAGAGCGGAGCGGCGTCACGGCAACCGGTGCTACCCCTACTTTCCGGATACCGAGCGCGTTCGCGCTCCTTGGGCTTACGTCGATGATGCGGCCCGCCCTGTATGGGCCTCGGTCGCGGATCCTGACCGTCGCCACATGCCCGTTGCTGAGGTTCTTGACCCGGGCAGTCGTCCCCAGGGCCAGCGTTTTGCTTGCGGCCGCGTTCGAGCGGGGATCAAAGCGCGTGCCGTCCGCCATCGTTTGTCCGCCCAGGCCCGCAGCGTAAACCGACGCCTTGCCTTTTTGTGTCCGCCCAGAGTGGGCAGCAACCCTGCGGTGGCGCGCGGACCAAGGTGCTTCGGCGGTCCGGTGCCCATCATGCGACCGCGCGTGCGTGCTGGCCGCTTGTCGGACTTTGGCGTCGGCCATCACCGTGCTGCCTGTCCAAAACAGGCCCAAGGCGGCCCCGAATGCGACGACGCTCCAACCTGGGATTCTTGTTCCTCCGACTGTGAATAAGCGCTGAAGCCGGACTCCGGCGGAGTCCTGATCCGACGGCTATTCACACCTTAACGCCCAGCCGTGCGCAAACCCCCACCCCGGGCGTCCTCATGGCGGGGCGACCAAACGGGCAGACATCCTCCTATCGCGCGAACTGGACGGGGTCGCCGCCGAACCTGGATCCAGCCATGCATCCGGCATCGAACAGCAAGGTTGGCAGGCGGCTGCTCAGGCCCGCGCAGCGAAGTATCTCCCAACTCCAGGGCTGGACACTGTCAAGCTTCGGCAAGGCCGTGCTGTCCTGCCCCGACCCGCCTTGGAAATGCCGCAGCGCCGTCGCATTTCCGTCACCGCCGATCCGCATGGTGTTCGGGTTGAAAAGACCTTCCACCCCCCGCTGATCGTCGGAGTCCGTCATGCGTATCGCCTCGCTCGCCCTGCTCGGGTGCCTCGCTAGTCTCCCCGCTGCCGCGCAGGGCTACTATCAGGCACCACCGTACGGCTACGCCGCGCCGCCTGCGTACGGCTATGCTCCGGCTGCCCCGGACGCCTGGACGTCGGCCCGCGAAGGGTGGCACCGTGCCCGGCGTGCGGAGGACATCGCGCGCTGGCGTGCGGCGAACGGCGACTATGAAGGCGCCAACCGTGCCCAGTTCTGGGCGGACCAACATCGTGACAGCGCGCGCCGTGCGGCCAGGGCCGCCCGCGGCGGCTGGTAGGGGCAAGCATCAGCATCATTGTAACAAGCCCAGGAACGTGGCTGACCGAGAAGGGCGCGCACGACCCATGGACCATCCGGTAAGCAACTCGGAGCGTTTAGCCCGAAGCGGATGAGCGACGAAACGCGACACCGTCCCACGCTGAGCATACCATCCGAAGCAGGGGATGCGTGGGAGTCTCTGCAGCGGTGTACGCTTACGCCGAAGACGGAATGCC
>CAXTUO010000338.1:0-4888 GCA_964247175.1 uncultured Acetobacteraceae bacterium
GGCTGGGTGGATGGGGCCATGTCTTGAACCTCATGGGTGCGCGGCGGCTTTGATCGGGAACAGGCCAAGGAACAACTGGGAGCGGGCTTGCGATGCGGCCCCGCCGCTTCGCGTCCGCCGGCGCCCCGCGCGCGGATGAGCCAAGGCCCGCCCGCGGCGCTCCATGTGGAGCACCCACGAAACGCAGCAGGAAGTTGCATGTCAAGTGCGCGGGAACCGGCGATGATGCGTCCTGCCCCGGCGCGCCCGTCAGGCGGCAGCCATGATCGGGGGAGGGGCGCCGAACAGGAGCTACCCTGCATACTTGACTCGGTCCACGGCAACTTTGGCGCCCCCTGGCTCGCTTGCCTTCCTCAAGGAGCGCGACATCCGAATGACCGGCAACGCCGACCTGATCGAGGCCTTTCGCGCCCAGGCCCTGGCCTGCGGCAAGCGGGGCTCGCCGTTCATGGCGGCACTGCTGAGCGAGGCCGCGGGCGAGATCGGGCGCGCCGGGTCCATTTCCGGGCTGCTGGCGTCTGCCTCGCGCGGGCGCACACGCATGGCCCGCCGGTGACCTGGCTTGAAGGAAGCGCGACCGATGAGTGACGGGAACGGCGGCCCCATCCGTATCCGCAGCCGCGAAACGCTGTCGGAGAACTGGTACAAGCTGGAGAAGGTCACCTTCGACCAGACCGGCGGCGACGGTTCGCGCCAGATACTGGCGCGCGAGGTTTATCATAACGGCCCAGGTGCGGCCGTGCTGCCGACCGACCCTGCGCGCGGCACGGTGCTGCTGGTCCGGCAGCTCCGCATTCCTGCCTACCTCAACGGCGACGGCCCGATGCTGGTGGAGGCCTGCGCTGGCATGGTGGAACCGGGCGATGCCCCGGCTGAAACGGTACGCAAGGAAGCCGAGCAGGAGATGGGCTACCGGCTGCGCGACATCCGCAAGGTGTTCGAGCTTTACATGAGCCCGGGCGCCTCGGCCGAGAAGCTGCACTTGTTCGTCGCCGGGTATGGGCCGGGCGATCGGGTCGGGATGGGTGGCGGCGTGGCCGGCGAAGGCGAGCGGATCGAGCTGCTGGAACTGCCGCTCGCCCATGCCTGGGCGATGGTCACGACTGGGGAGATCAACGACGCGAAGACAGTGCTGCTGTTGCAGCACGCACGCCTGAATGGGGGAACGTCGTAGCCCGGGCTTGGGCCACCATTCTTGGTTCGGCGCAGCGCCAAGCGGAACACCGCGCGCAAGGCGGGTGCTGTCAGGACCGCGGAGGGCGGGACGGGCGTCCAAGGGCGGAAAACGAGAGAGCAAGCTTCGGGCGTCGGCCCACCCTGCCGCGCCATAGGCCACCTTCGTGCACCATACCGGCGCCAGCTACCTCATATGCTGCTGCGCCTGCCACGTCTGGATGCGACCCAGGAGGTTGATCAAAGTAACCGGCTGCGCTCCGCCTGCTTCTGCGCTTCCTGCGCCGCTTTCAACTGCGCCTTGGTGTACATCAGCGCATGGGTGGCAAGGTCGTGGCTGTCCTCCCACAAGTTGCGCCAAATCCCGAGGATGCCTTCAAGCGGCTGCCCGACGATGCGGGACGAGAAGGACTCGAAGGTGATCGGCCCGGCGTAGCCGGATTTGACCACGGCCCGGAACACGCCCGCCAAGTCGATCGAGCCCGAACCCATGTAGCCTCGATGCGAGTCGCCGGTGTGGAAGTAGCCGAGGTGGTCGCCGGTTTCGAGGATGGCCTGCCCGATGTCCGACTCCTCGATGTTCATGTGGTACACGTCCAGGTGCACCTTGACGTTGGGCGCGCCGATCCGCTTGCACATCTCCACCGCCTGCGACGCCGTGTTGAGCACGTTGGACTCGTAGCGGTTGACCACCTCAAGCCCGAGCGTGATGTCGCTGCGGGCCGCGGCTTCGGCGACGCGCTGCAGCACCTCGACCGACCGCTTCACGCCTTCGGCCGTCGTCGGCACGGCGTATTTCTGGAACGCGGACTCCAGGATGCCGCAGACATGCGTGGCGCCGATGTCGCGCGCCATCGCGACGGCCGCCTCAAGGCGGGCCTGGCCGCGCTTCTCCTTTTCGCGGTCGTTGCTGGAAATGTCCGTGTCGGCGTCGAGGCCGAGCGAGGACGTGACGCCGATGCCCGCCTGTTCGAGCTGCCTTCGCGTGAAAGCAGTGTCGATGGAGGCGGGGTCGAGCGCCGAAATCTCGATCAGGTCAAAGCCGACCTTTGCCGTGTTGGCGACGGCCCGGGCGCATTCGTCGCGGCTCCAGCCCTTTTCCCAGACCAGCGCGTGGACACCGAGTTTGTTCATCCTGTTTCTCCCCTTTGATCCTGTGCCCGCCGGGCACCCTATCGCTTGCCGAGCATGGCTTGCAGGAAGCGGCTGGCCCAGAGCGACCGGACCACCATGACCAGCAGCAGGAAGCCGCCCCAGAGCGCGGTGGACAGGTGCTGGCTGGCGCCGAGCTGGTTCAGCCCGGAGGCGATCACCTGCAGGATCACCAAAGCGATGGCGACGGGGAGCACCCGGCCAAAGCCGCCGAACGGATCGACCCGGCCGAGAAAGCACGCCAGCACGGTGATCAGGAGGTAGGACTCGCCGTGCCCGACCCGGACCGAGTTGAACCGCGCCAGCATGACGATGCCCGCGATGCCGCACATCAGGCCGGACAGCGTGTAGATCAGCGTCAGCGAGCGCCGGGTCGGCACGCCGGAGAAGCGGGTCGCCTCCAGGTTGGAGCCGATCATCCGGGTCGCGAAGCCGAGCCGGGAGCGCGACAGGACCACGGCCCAGAGCAGGACAGCCGCCGCGAACACGAGCAGGGGCGCGGGGATGCCGCCGACCGTGCCCTGGCCGATGGCCTGCATGGTGGCCGGGACGCCGGAAATGTCGCCGCCCCGCGTCAGGAACTCGCCGAGGCCGCGGACGAAGATCATGGTGGAGAGCGACACCAGGATCGGGTGCGCGCCGGTATAGGCGATGACGGCGCCCATCAGCCACCCCACGAACGCCCCCGTCGCGAGCGCCGCCAGCACGCCCGCCGCGAACGCCCCGAAGCCCGCGTCCACGCCGCCCTGGCTTTGCAGCACGAAGGCCATCGCAAGCCCCGACAGGTTCGCCGTGAAGGTGATGGCGAGGTTGAAGCCGCCCGAGATGATCGGCATCAGCATGGCAAGGCTGAGCAGGCCGAGCTCCGGCAGCTGGAAGGCGACGGAGGTGAAAGTGCGGAGAGACAGGAAGCCGGGCGCGGCGACGCCCAGCAGCACGACCACGGCGGCGAGCAAGGCGAGCAGCCCCGCCACGTCGCCGCCGATGAGCGTGAGGCGACTGCTCTCGGCGCGGCGCAGGGTGTCCGTTGCCATCAGGCGGCCCCCCGCGCGGCCGGCGTCCGCCAGGAGCCGATCAGGCGGCCCGCGCCCTCGCTCGACAGCGTGATGGCGACCAGGATGATGGCGCCGATGATCATCTTGAAGGCGTAAGGCGAGATGCCCAGCAGGTTCAAACCGTTCTGGGTGACGGCGACCAGGATGATGCCCAGGAACACGCCAAGGATCGTGCCGCGCCCCCCGCCGAGCCGCGCCCCGCCCAGCACCACCGCGGCGAGCACGTCAAGCTCGCGGCCATACAGCGCGTTCGGCACGACCTCCTGGGCGTAGTGCGCCTGCATGAGGCCC
The DNA here is from genome assembly GCA_964247175.1 of uncultured Acetobacteraceae bacterium. Lineage (GTDB taxonomy): Bacteria > Pseudomonadota > Alphaproteobacteria > Acetobacterales > Acetobacteraceae > CAHJXG01. The sequence continues at coordinate 3,672 of CAXTUO010000338.1, forward strand.
GCGATGCCGGCCATCAGCCCCAGCCAGCCATAAGCGAGGTAGTGCATGGCGCCGACGTTGATGCCGACCCGGCGCGCGCCCTCCGGGTTGTCGCCCAGGGCGTAAAGCTGGCGGCCGGTGCTGGTGCGGCGCAGCAGCAGCCAGGTCGCCGCCACGCAGGCCGCCATGACCAGCACCGGCAAGGTCAGCTCCGCATGGCCGCCCGCCGTGTCCGTGGCGAAGATCACGACCCGCGTGGTCCACCAGTCCGGCAGGTCGTAGATCGACACCCCGCCGGACCAGAACATCAGCAGGCCGAAGAACAGGTTGAAGGTCGCGATGGTGACGACGACCGAGACGATGCGGAACTGGTGGATGAAGAAGGCATTCACGCAGCCCAGCAGCGCGCCGAAGGTCCCCGCCAGGAGCAACCCCACGGCCCAGTTCCCCCCGCCGAGCGGCGCCAGGGCCATCGCGGTGAGGTACTGCACCACGGACGCGGCGACCGCGAACGAGATGTCGATGCCGCCGGCGATCAGCACCACCAGCAGGCCGACCCCGAAGATGATGTTGACCGCGCTGGCGTTCAGCAGGTCGAACAAGTTGGGCAAGGAAAGGAAGGTGGGGGCGAGCAGCCCCAGCCCCCCGCCCATCGCGAGGATCACGAGGAGGAGCCACCCTTCGGTGCCCCCGATGCGCAGTCCAGGGCCGAGCCTAGGCATGCACGGCGCTTTCGATGGCGTCGATATCGGTCTCGCCCGGCACGTAGGCGCCCACGATGCGACCGTCCCGCATGTGCAGGATGCGGTCGGCGTTGAAGTAAACTTCGGGGATCTCGTCCGAGATGAGCAGGATCGCCATGCCGGCCTCGGCCAGCCTGTGCACGATGGCGAAGATGCCGGCGCGGGCGCCCACGTCGACGCCCACGGTCGGGCTGTCCAGGATCAGCAGCTTGGGATGCGTGGCCAGCCACTTGGCCAGCACGATGCGCTGCTGGTTGCCGCCCGACAGGGTGGAAACGGCATGGCCGGGATGGCCGATCTTGACGCCGAGGTCGCGGACCCAGTCATCGACCAGCGCACCCTGGCGCCGGGCGGAGATGAGGCGACCCGGGCCGAGCAAACTGTCGAGCACGGTGATCGCCGTGTTGTCCGAGATCGACTGGGGCTGGACGAGGCCAAGCTGCAGCCGGTCCTCCGACACGTAGGCGACCCCGGCCCGGATCGCCTCGCGGTTGC
>CAXTUO010000339.1:0-4884 GCA_964247175.1 uncultured Acetobacteraceae bacterium
GGCGCAGCCAGCGCCCGTCATACGGGTAGTCCTTGCCGATGGCGGTGGGCGGCAGCACCGCCTGGATCCCCGGCACCGCATCCAGCACGGCGGCGACAAAGGTGTTGGAGTTCGGCCCCGGCCAGGCGCGGTAGTCGCCCTGGTTGCGGAAGGCGTAGGCCGCGATGGCCCCCTGCATGCGCGGGATCAGCGCCGCCGCGGCGTCCCCGTCCGCCGCGAACACCAGCATCGGCATGCGGCCGAACCAGCGCCCGTCCGCCACGAACCCGTTGACCCGGATCGGGTCGCCCCAGGCGGTGTAGTCGTAGCGGGTATAGGCGTTGTCACCCTCCGGCTTGAACACGATCCAGCAATGCGTGGCGAAGATGCCGCGCCACCGCACCGTCTGCGCGGCGAACACCCGCACCACCGCGGCACGCCCCGGCGTCGCGGGCAGCAGCCCGGCGCTGGAGCGGTCCGCGGTCCACCATTCCCCGCCGGAGCCGTCCCAATAATAGCGGGCCGCGGAAACGCATAGCGGCAGGAGGAACAGCAGGGCGAACAGCAGCAGAAAGGTTTTCAGGATGGCGAGCACGAAAGCGAAATGAGGTGCCGGCGCGCGCTGTGCAACCCGTCCCGGCGCACCGGCCGGCCATTGCGTAATCGTTTTGTTAGTGACATGATCCGGCGCCTTGCCGCCCGGCGCGGGGCCGCACCGACCCAATGGAGGGAGCCGCCGTTGCGCGTCCTGTTCCTGCACCAGAACGCGCCCGGCCAGTTCCGCCATTTGGCCCCGCACCTCGCCGCCGACCCGGCCATGGAGGTGGCGTTCCTCGGCGAGCGCCGGGTCACGGCGCCCGGACGGGTCCGCTGGCTGCGCTACGCCGCGCCCGAGCCGCCGGGCGCCGCGACCCACCATTACCTGCACCGCATGGAGGGCAACGTGCGGCGGGGCCAGGCCGTGGTGCGGGCCTGCCTCGACCTGCGCGAGGAAGGCTTCACCCCGGACGTGGTGGTGGCGCATGCCGGGTGGGGGGAAACGATGTTCCTGCGCGACGTGCTGCCGCGCGCGGCCATCCTCTCGTACTGCGAGATGTTCTACCGCGGCGAAGGGCAGGACACCGGCTACATCCCGGAAACCGCGCTGGACCTCGACGGGCGCTGCCGGTTGCGGGTGTGGAACGCGGACCTGCTGACCGCGCTGGACCTGATGGACCGCGGCATCGCGCCCACCGCGTGGCAGCGCTCACAGCACCCGGCCGCCTACCAGCCGCGCATCGCCGTCGTGCATGACGGGATCGATACGGCGGAGGTCGCGCCGGACCCGCGCGCCCGCTTCACCCTGCCGGACGGGCGGGTGCTGACGCCCGAGGACGAGGTCGTGACCTTTGTCGCCCGCCACCTGGAGCCGGTGCGCGGCTTCACCGTGCTGATGCGCGCCTTGCCCGCCCTGCTGCGCCGCCGGCCCGGCGCCCAGGTGGTGATCTGCGGCGAGGACGGCGTGAGCTACGGCCGCCCGCCGCCGGACGGCGGCACCTGGCGCGCGGCGTTGCTGCGGGAGGTGCCGGTCGATCCGGCCCGCGTCCACTTCACCGGCCGCCTTGCCCGGCGGGAGTACCTGGCGCTGCTGCAAGTCTCCGCGCTGCATCTCTACCTGACGGTGCCCTTCGTCCTGTCGTGGTCCTGCGTCGAGGCGATGGCCGCCGGGTGCCTGATGCTCGGCTCGGACGTGGCGCCGGTGCGGGAGGTGCTGCGGGACGGGGTGAACGGCTTCCTGGTCGATGGGCGCGACCCGGCGGCGGTGGCACGCCGGGCCGCGGACCTGTTGGCCCATCGCGCGTCGCTCGGCCCGGTGCGGGACCGCGCCCGTGCGGTGGCCGTGCAGCATTTCGACCTGCGCCATTGCCTGCGCCAGCAATCGCGCCTCATCCAGGAGATCGCGCCATGAAATCGTTCCTCGTGATCGCGGCGCTGCTGCTGGCCGGCGCCGCGCAGGCGCAGCCGGCCCCGGCCCTGCGGCTGGAAATAAACGGGCCGCCGGTGTCCGCGGTCCCCGGCGCGCGGCCCGGCTGCGACGCGCTCGACATCCCCGACGCCCCGGCCCGCGCCGTCCGCCTCGCGACGGGGGAGGTCGAGCTTTACGCGACGCACTTCCTCAACCGGGTCGATAGCGGGGCGGACCTGCTGCACCTCAAGCACCGCTGCCCCGTGGTGATGCAGGGCGCGAACAACGACGACCCCGCCGCTTTCAACGACCGCGCCTGGATCGCCAGCCCCTGGACACCGGACGGGCGCACGGTCTGGGCCGTGGTGCACAACGAGTTCCAGGGCAACCACCGCCCGGCCCTGTGCCCCAGCCGGCGCTACATGGACTGCTGGTACAACGCCCTCACGGAGGCGGTGTCCCGCGACGGCGGACATACGTTCGGGCGCGTGCCGGGCCGGGCGCTGGTGGCGGCGCTGCCGTACCGCTACGACCAGCTCGAACGCGGCCACCACGGCTACTTCAACCCGAGCAACATCGTGACCCTGTCGGGCGCGCAGTACATGTTCGCCTTCGCGACGCAGGCCCGCGCGCAGCGGGACGGCAACTGCCTGCTGCGCACCACGGCGCTCGATACGCCCGCGGCTTGGCGCGGCTGGGACGGGTCGGCGTTCGCCGTCGCGTTCGTCGATCCCTATGCGCAGCCGGTCCAGCAGCCGGACGCGCATGTCTGCGCGCCGGTGGGGCAGGGCAGCCTGCGCTGGCCGGTCACCAGCCTGGTCCGCCACCAGCCCAGCGGCCTGTTCATCGCGCTGATGCAGAACGGGGCACGCGGCGGCGGCGTGTACTACGCCACAAGCCCCGACCTGCTGCGCTGGTCCGGCCCGGCCCTGCTGCTGCCGGCCATTGGCCTGGGTGCCTGGACCTGCGCCGACCCCGCGCCGATTGCCTACCCGTCCTTGCTAGACCCGGCGGCGGACGGCCGGAACTTCGAGACGGTCGGCCCGGCGCCCGTGCTGTTCGCCACGCGCTTCAACGTGAAGGACTGCCGGGCGGATGCTGATCGGGAACTCGTTCGCTGGGACGTGCACGTCGCCGCGCCGTAACGGCAACGCCGCCTTGTTGCGCCGCACAAATCCAGCGTTGCCGCCGCGTCAATGCGGCGCGTGCCCGGTGGCTTTCAGTGACAAGACCGCTATTTGACCGTGCGTTTTGGCGAAGCAGGATCAATTGTTAATCAATCGGAAAAATCAACCTTGAGTCGAGTTGACGAATTCGTGATAAACCATGTAGTTTATAACGGTCGGACGTTCGCAACAGTCCCGGCGCAGTCCGAAATCAGGAGATCGAGATGGCGACGATACCCGGTGGTAGTTTCATCGTAGATACTTCAAATCACGCCATGCTGACCGGCACAGCCGGTGATGACCAGTTCTTCATGTCGCACAATCTCGACACCGCGAGCGGCGGCAATGGTGACGACTTCTTCAATCTGCTTGGCAACCACAACTCGGTCGATGGTGGGGCAGGACATGACACCATCCTTGACGGCGGCCATGATAACAGCCTGAGCGGCGGCGCTGGCGACGATTTCATCACAACCTACGGGTCGGGCCATGACACCTTGCTCGGCGGCGCCGGCAACGACACGCTGATCGCGGGCGGCAGCCACAACTTCCTCAGCGGCGGCACCGGCAACGACTACCTCCAGGGCGGGACCGGCCATGACACGCTGGTCGGCGGCGCCGGCCAAGACACGCTGCACGCCGGCAGCGGCGACGAGACGATGATCGGCGGATCCGGCCACAACACCATGCTGGCGGGCGCGGGCAACGACACCATGATCGGCGGTGCCGGCCACGACACGTTCGTGTTCAACAGCAACGGCGGCCAGAACGTCGTGATGGGCTTCCACCAGGGCGACATGCTGCAGATCCAGCAGAACATCAACGGCTTGTCGATCAGCTCCGCCGCCGACGTCGCCGCCCACGTCCAGGACCACGGCGGCAACGCCGTCATCACCTTGGGCAACGAGACGATCACCCTGGTCGGCGTGAAGGCCGAGGACATCCACCAGAACCCGGCAAGCTACTTCACGATCCACTGATCGTTCGGCCACCGACCACCCGGGGCCGCGCCGCCAGGCGGCCCCGGCCTTCTTTTCGCCCGCTGCCCGGGAATCCCGACAATGCTGCTTCGCGACCTGACGCACGACATCCTGCCGCCGCGGACGGCCTTGCTTGGGGATGACGTGCTGCTGATGGCGGTGCCGCATGGCGCGGTAGCCGGGCCGCCCGGCGTCAAGCCGCCCTATGGCACGGTGGCCGTCCACGGCGCGGCCGGGCCGTTCCGCATCGCCGCCATGCGGCTGCCGGTCGATGCGCAGGGCGGCGTTCTGCTCGGCGTCGGCGCCACGCAGGAGGCTCCGGAGTTCGGCGCCACCGCGCCCGGCCCCGACGCGCTCGACCTGGCCGACGAGCTGGACCCGGCCTCCTGCCAGCGGCTGCTCGGCTTCCTGCTGGGCTTCTGCCGCACCGCGTTCGGCCTGGCGGCGAATGCCGGGTTCGCAGACACCTGCATCCGGCTCGCGCGGCTTTGCGCCCGGGACGCCGGGCGGGCCGAGCCGCTGGCCCACGCCACCCCGGCCTGGATGGTGCTCCGCGGAGTGCAGGCGCCGCGCGACGCCACGCTGTATGTGCTGGGCGCGGACCGGGTGCGGCACAGCGGCGCCCCGGCGATGGGCGGGCAGGCCGAGGCCAACCCGTCCGGCCTCCAGCTTATCGAGCCGGTCCGCGGCGGCGACCTGCTGCTCGCGCTCAGCGACCAGCCGCTGCTGTGGACCGTGGGGGGCGGGGCCATGGGGCTGCCAGACGTCCTGCGCGGCGGCGGCGGGGGTGGCGACGACGCCGATGCTCACGCCG
>CAXTUO010000340.1:0-4872 GCA_964247175.1 uncultured Acetobacteraceae bacterium
AGACGGCGACCACGGTGGTGTTCGGCAAGCTGGCGGACCTGTATGGCCGCAAGCCGGTGCTGCTGGTGGGGATCGCTGTTTTCCTGCTGGGCACCGTCTTGTGCGGCCTGGCCTGGTCGATGCCGTCCTTGATCGTGTTCCGGCTGATCCAGGGGGTCGGGGCGGGCGCCATCCAGCCCGTCTGCCTCACCGTCGTGGGCGACCTTTATTCCGTGCAGGAGCGCGGCAAGATCCAGGGCTACCTCGCCAGCGTTTGGGGCATCTCGTCCGTGCTGGGGCCGCTGGCGGGCGGGCTGATCATCCAGCACCTGAGCTGGTCCTGGATTTTCTGGATCAACCTGCCGGTCGGCCTCTTGGCTTCGGCCGGGTTCGTCCTGTTCCTGCATGAGAGCGTCGCCCGGGTGAAGCAGGGCGTGGACATCGCCGGCGCCGCGCTGTTCACAGTGGCGGTCGCGTCCCTGATGGCGGCGCTGACGGAGGCGGGCACGTCCGACCATGCGTTCGCCTCCATCGCCGCCGGGGTCTGCGCCGTCAGCACCGTGCTGTTCGTCCTCCAGGAGCGCCGCGCCCGCGACCCGATGATGAACTTCGGCCTATGGTCGCGCCGCCCCATCGCGACCGCCAACGCCGCGACGCTGCTGAGCGGCATGACCGTGATCGGGCTGACCACCTTCCTGCCGATGTATGTGCAGGGCGTGCTGAACCAGTCCGCCTTGGTGGCGGGCTTCACGCTGACCGTGATGGTGCTGGGCTGGCCCATCGGCGCCACGCTTGCGGCCCGGAACTTTGCCCGCTTCGGCCTGCGCGCCACGCTGCTGTTCGGCGCGGCCCTGCTGCCGGTGGGGGCGCTGGCGTTCCTGTTCATGGCGCCGGGCGTGTCGCCGGCCGTGGCGGGCGTGGGGTCCACCGTGATGGGGTTCGGCATGGGGTTCCTGAGCACCTCGGCCATCGTCATCATCCAGGACAGCGTCGGATGGGGGGAGCGCGGCTCCGCCACCGCGTCCAACATCTTCTCCCGCAACCTTGGCAGCACGCTGGGCGCGACGGCGCTCGGCGCGGTCCTGAACATCAGCCTGGCCCATCGCGGCGGCGGGGCGGCCGTCCATTTCGACCAGATCCGGCAGTTGCTTGACCATTCCCGGGCCGGGGCCGGCGACGACGCCATACGCGCGGCGCTCGGCCAGTCGCTTCACCTCACGTTCTGGGCGGTGTTCGCCGTGGCCGCGGCCACGCTGGTGTTGTCCACCCTTGTGCCCTCGGTCACGGTGAAGCCGGGCGTGCGGCCCGCCGCGGCGGCGGAGTGACCTGCCCGCGCCGCGGAGTGCCGTAGAACCCCGGGCATGGTGGGACCGCATGTGACCGGGCCGGCGTTCGACGACGCGTTCCGCGCGCAACTGCTGGAGCTGTTCCGGTGGCGGCGCGACGTGCGCCGCTTCCGGTCGGAGCCTGTGCCGGCAAGCCTGCTGGACCGGTTGCTGCACGTCGCAAGCCTTGCGCCGTCGGTCGGCCTCAGCGAGCCGTGGCGACTGGTCACGGTGGATGATCCCGCGCGCCGTGCCGCCGTGCGGGCCAGCTTCGAGGCGTGCAATGCGCGGGCACTCGCCGCCCAAGCCGCCGATGGCGCCGCCGCCTATGTCCGCCTCAAGCTGGCGGGCCTGGACGAGGCGCCCTGCCAGTTCGCCGTTTTCGCCGAGCCTGATCCGGGGCAGGGACGCGGCCTGGGGCGCGGCACGATGCCGGAAACCACGGCCTACTCGGCAGTCATGGCCATTCACACGCTCTGGCTCGCCGCCCGTGCGCTCGGCTTGGGCCTGGGCTGGGTGTCGATCCTCCATCCCGCCACGGTCGCCGCGGCGCTGGACGTGCCGCCGGGCTGGACCTTTGTCGGGTACTTCTGCCTGGGCTATCCCCAGACGGAGCATGAGGCGCCGGAGCTGGAGCGCCTCGGCTGGGAGCACCGGCGGCCCGCCGCCGTCATCCGCCGCTAAACGCCCGGGCGGCGCGGCGCTGCCGGCGTCAGGCGCGGTAAAGGGTGTCCGCCGGCAATCCGAGCCGCAGGCACGACTGGGCCGCAGGGCCGGAACGCAGCACGATCCGGTCGGACAGGCTGCCGAGTTGCCTCACCAGCGGTTCCCACCCGCGAAGCCCATGGGCGGCCGTCAGCTCGAGCCGTTCGCGCACCCATCCCGGCACGATCTCCACGGCCGCGCGGACCAGCACCCGCTGCACCGGGCGCAGCGGCGCGGGAAAAACCGGGGCGGCCTGCATGATGTCCAGGAACTCAAAGATAACAGGCGAAGGTTCCAGCCGCTCGCGCATGGCGGCGAACAGGGCATGCAGCCCGGCGTCGGAGGCCGGGGCGTCCAGCGCGCCGTAGAGCCGTGCGGTCGGCACGCCCTCCGCGTAGAACCGGTCGAGCTCCTCGCGGCCGAGCGGGCGGGCGTAACGATGGTAAGCCTCGGCAAATCCGAAGGCGGCGGTGGCATGCACCCAGGTCAGCAGGGCGGGGTCACGGGCGTGGTAGGCTTCGCCGCCCGGCGTCCTGCCGGCGACCGCGCTGTGGCGGCGCACGATGCCGTCGATCATCCGCTCCGCCACGCTGCGCGCGTCGTACACCGTGACCATGGCCGCGAGCCCGGTGCGCTGCAACCGGCGCACCGGGTCGCTGCGGAAGGATGAATGTTTCCAAACCCCTGTCCGCACCCGGGGCTCGGCCAATTCCAAGATCACCGCCGCGACCCCGCCGACGAACAAGGTCACCGGGTTCTTGAAGACACGCCAGGAAACGGAGTGCGGCCCCGCAAGGGCATCTTCGCCGCGGGGCTGAGTGAAATCAACGGAGGGGATGCCCGGTGGTTCAAGCCACGCCCGCACGGCGCCATCGATCCGGCGCTGCACGGGTGAAGGCAACAGAAGAACGGGTTGACCCGTCATCACGTCCAGTCCGGCGGGCACCTCAGCTTCGGCTTGGACACGCAGCCGAGGCAGGCGCGCGGCGGGACAGGCGGGTGTTGCCCGCCTGCCCCGCCTGATGGCAATCCGGCGATCCCTAGACCTTGCGGGTCGGGTTTTCGCCGCTGACGTTGGTGCCCAGCGTGCTATCCACCGCACGGGTCGCGGCGTTGTCGCGCAGGCCGCCCGGCTGCCCAGTGGTCCCGGCCGTTCCTACGGTGCCGCCCGTTCCCACAGTTCCCGTCGTCCCCACGGTCCCGGTCGTCCGCGTCGCGCTCGCGGAGCCCGGCACCTGCTCGACATCGACCTTGGTCTCGCGCACGGTGTCGCGCACGGTCTCCACGCGGTCGGCCGCTTCCTTGCGGATGCCGATCTCCTCGACGACCCGGGCTTCCTTGCCCACCACGGCCTCCTCGGACCGGGCCGACGCGGACAGGGTGCGGGTGCGGAACGCATCCGCCGCGGCGCCCGTCAGCGGGGCGTTGACCGGGCGGCGGACCACCGCCACCCGCTCGTCATGCAGCGTCACCTGCTGCTCGACCGGGGTCTCGACCACATGCGACGTGACCCGCACGGCACCGCCCTCGACCTCGCGCTTGCCGACGACCAGGTCCTCCTTGACCACCTTGATCGTGTCGTTCGTTCCTGCGGCCACCGGCGCGGTTGCCGACGCCGCCATGCCGGTGGTCGCCGCAGGCGCGACCATCGCCGGGGCGGCCGTTGCCGTCTGCGCTTCGCCGTGCTCCAGGATGTACTCCACCTGCGCCGCGTCCTGATCGGTGGCGCGGACCGTCACCAGGGTGCCGCCGCGGCCGACGTGCTCGGCGTAGCCCTTGGCATCCGCCTCATCGACGCCGGCGCCGGTGAGCGAGCCGAGCAGGCCGCCGGCCGCGGCGCCTACGCCCGCCCCGGTCAGCGTGGCAATGAGCCAGCCGGCCGCGACGACCGGACCCACGCCCGGAATGGCCAGCGAGCCCAGCCCGGCGAGCAGGCCCGCGCCGCCGCCCAGCACCGTGCCGATGGTTGCGCCCGTGCCGGTGCCGGTCGCGGTCGCGGTGTCTGCGGCGGTGTCGCCGGCAACGTTCGTCCCGATCGTGCGGTCCTTGTCGCCCGACATCAGGCTGATGTCGTCATGCGGCACGCCCGCCGCCTCAAGCGCGTGCACGACGCGGACGGCGTGGTCGTAGGTGTCGTAGCTGTGGGCGATCATTCGCATGGTGTATTTCCTATTATTTGAGGAGGAGGGCAGAAAGTCAGGTTGCGCGTCACTGCTGGCCGATGTTGCCCTTGTAATCGAGCCAGACGCCGACCTTGGCGCCGTCCTTGGTGGCGCTGCCACGCCAAACGCCGTCGTCGTCCTTCTTGAGGTCGGCCACGTTGGCGTAGCCGCTGCTTTCCATGCGGCGCCGCGCTTCGCCGTCGCTAAAGGAGTTGGCGCCCTTCGCCGGCTGCGGCGCATTCGCATTCGTTGTCGCGACCGCCTGGTTGCTGTCGCCAGCCGCCGCAGCAGCCCCGGTGTTCCGGTTCAGGACGCCGGCGCCCGGCACCGTGCCAGTGACCCCAGTACCGGTAACGCCAGTGCCGGTGCCAGTGCCGCTGCCAACGCCGGTGCCGTTGTTTGTGCCGGGCAGGAGCGGGCTCGGCGTCGTCGCCACGCCCGGAGCCGCCGGGCTGGACGGCGAGGTTGACGTGGTTTGTGCCACCGCCGCCGTCGCCAGCAGGCTACCGGCAAGAACCAACGTAAGTGTCCGCATGCAAAAACCTCCCGTGAAGAATATAAGTCGAGCCATCGTTTCAAAGCGTTTCAGGCATCCGGCGCAGCGAGGCCAGGGAACGTCGCAGAGCCAGCCGCAGAAACACCAGCACGCCGGATGCCAAAGTTGTAAGAGTCTTTCACATCAGCATGGCGCAAGTCGGCCC
>CAXTUO010000341.1:0-4867 GCA_964247175.1 uncultured Acetobacteraceae bacterium
GCGCCGTCCCGGACGCGGCGGAGGCGGCCTGCTACGCCGAGCTGACCGCGCTAGTGCGCGAGATGGCGGCCGGCGGGGGTGCATCCGACCATCAGGCGCCGCACCGCTTGTCCTTGCAGCACCTGCTGACCGCCGCAGGGTCCTCGCCGGCGGCCTCGGCCGCGGCCATCGCGCGCTTCGCCGAGCGCCACCCGAAGGACGCGCGCTGGACGGCCCTGCTCGCCCGCACCCGGGCCATCGCCGCCGGCGCCAAGGAGGCGGCGCTCATGCGGCTGCTGGCGCAGAACCCGGCCGAGAAGAAGCTCGTGTTCGTCCACCACCGCGACAGCCTGACGCACCTGGCCGGCCGGCTGGAGCGCGAGGGCATGCCGTTCGCGACGTTCTCGGGCGACATGACCGGCCCGGCGAAGGACGCGGCGGTGGAAGCGTTCCGCGACCACGTGCCCCTGCTGCTGTGCACGGAGTCCGGCGGCGAGGGGCGCAACCTGCAGTTCTGCAACACGCTGGTCAACTTCGACATCCCCTGGAACCCGATGGCCATCGAGCAGCGCATCGGGCGCATCGACCGCATCGGCCAGGCGCGCGAGGTGTTCGTGTTCAACCTCGTCGCCGCGGGCACGATCGAGGACGCGGTGCTGCGCATCCTCGACGAGAAGATCAACATGTTCGAGCTGGTGGTCGGCGAGGTGGGCGCCATCCTGGGCGAGGTCGACGAGGAGGGGGAGTTCTCCACCCTGGTGCTCGACGCCTGGCTGCAGGGCACGGAGCAGGAGCGCGCAGACGCCTTCGTCCGGATCGAGAACCAGCTGCTCGCCGCGCGCGAGCAGTATGACGGGGTGAAGCAGCTCGACGAGGCGCTGTTCGGGAACGAGCTCGATGCCGCCTGACAGCGGATCGGGCATGCCCGCACCCGAGCTGCGCGAGCAGGGCCGGATGCAGGGCTTTGTGGCCGGCCTGCTGCGGCACGAGGGCGCGCTGGTCGAGATGGTCGAGCCCGAGGGGCTTGAGGTGTTGGCGCCGCCGCCGGTGCAGCAGGCCCTGGGGCTTGGCGAGCTGTCCCGCCTGGGGTTTGGCGGCACGCTGCCGCCGGGCGCGCAGCGGGTGGGCCTGGAAGGCGACTGGCTCGGCCGCTTTGCCCAGGTGCTGGGCCCGCAGGGGCGCTGGACGCGGCGCGTCCTGTCCGCCCCGTCCAGGGCGCCTGGCGATCCGGAGGGGGTGCTCGGCCAGGAGCTCGTGCTGGACAATGCGACGTTCCGGCTGCTCGACGTGAGCCCGGCCTGGACGCGCTACCTGGTGCTGGACTTCCGCGTGTCCGCCGTGTCGGACGACAAGCGCGACTTCACCTCGCGCCTGGGCGTGAACCTTGCGACCGGCGCGCTGCCCGACGCAGTGCTGGCAGCGCTGGCGCCCATGCTCGATGCGGTCGCCGACGAGCCTGCTCCGGGCGGGAGCGGGGTCGATGCGGCGATGCCGGACGACGCCGCGCTGCCTGCGCTGTGGGAGCGGGCACGCCTGCTGGGCCTTGTCGCGCGGGCGCTGCCGCCCCGGGTGCAGACGGCCCTGGCGCCGTTCGTCAAAGGGCTGCGCCGGCGCCTCGTCCGCGACCAGGACCGGCTGCATGCCTACCACAACGACCTGCACCGGGAGGCCATGCGCCGCGCCCTTGCGCTGGCTGAGGGCGACCCGCGCCGCCGCCGCGAGGAGCAGCGGGCCGAGGCGGTCGGGCGCGAGTATCGCGCCAAGCTCGACGACCTTGCGCGCCAGTATGCGACACGGGTGACGGTCGAGTGGGTGCAGACGCTGGAGCTGGCGATGCCGGTGCAGCGCTTCACGGCGCAGGTCCGCCGGCGCAAGGCGGACCGCACGGTCCGGCTGGACTGGAACCCGCTGGCGCGCCGGCTGGAAGCGCCGATGTGCGAGTGGAGCGCCTCCGCCGAGCGGCCCCGCCTGGTGTGCGACGACGCGCTGCACCTCGTGGTTCCGGCGGCCCTGGCACCCTGCCCGAGCTGCGGCCGCCCGTTTTGCCGGGCATGCCATCCCGAACGCTGCCCGAAGTGCGGCGCCGGCGAGCCGGTTGCGGGTGCGATCATGTGCTGACCCGCCTTGATTGAAATGGATCCGTCTCATCGGACAGTGTAGCGGCTTGGTTAAGCTCGGCCTTGGTTGTTATCAGGCCGCCAGTTTTACCATGCCCATCCCGCTTGCCTCGTCAGGCGCGCGCCTGGCCAAGGTGGAGTGTTCCCACGACGGCGCGCACCGGCGCGGGTGACCTGTCGGGAACGGGGCCGATTGCGTTGACCGCAGCGTGATGGGCACTGGCGCACGCCGCCTGCAACGCGGGCGGGGTGGGGACGTAGGCAACCGGCAGCATACGCTGGCCCAACCAACCCGACCAGGAGAACTACGCCGATGGCCGACCATCCCGTCATGCAGGACCCGCGTAGCCAGTATCCCCGCCCGCCTTTCCCACGCCAGCCGCAGCCGGTCCCCGGCTTGGCCGCCAAGATGAACCCGGTGCCTGACCATGGGGAACACAGCTACCAGGGCAGCGGCAAGCTGCTGGGCCGCAAGGCCCTGGTCACCGGCGGCGACTCCGGCATCGGCCGCGCCGCCGCCATCGCCTTCGCGCGGGAAGGTGCCGACGTGGCAATCTCCTATCTCGGCACCGAGGAGACCGACGCGAAGGAGGTGGTCGCGCTGATCGAAGCGGCCGGCCGCAAGGCCGTAGCGTTGCCCGGCGACGTCACGGACGAGGCCTGGTGCCGCCAGCTGGTGGCCGAAACTGTGGAAAAGCTTGGCGGCCTCGACATCCTGGTGATCAACGCCGGGCACCAGCAAAGCCGCGAGTCGATCGACAAGGTCACGTCGAAGGACTTCGACACCACCATGAAGACCAACCTCTACGCCATGCACTGGATCACGCAGGAGGCGGTGCCGCACCTGCCGCCGGGGGCCGCGATCATCACCACCGCATCCGTCCAGGCTTACGACCCGTCGGGCACCCTGCTGGACTACGCCACGACAAAGGCGGGCATCGTCGCCTACACCAAAGCGTTGTCCAAGCAGCTGCTGGAGAAGGGCATCCGGGCCAACGTCGTGGCGCCCGGCCCGTTCTGGACGGCGCTGCAGGCCAGCGGCGGCCAGCCGCCGGAGAAGGTGGAAAAGTTCGGAGAGCAGAGCGGGTTCGGGCGGCCAGGCCAGCCCGTGGAGATCGCGCCCGTCTACGTTCTCCTTGCCTCGCAGGAGGCCAGCTACATCAGCGGCGAGGTGTACGGCGTTACCGGGGGCGCAGGCGTGGCCTGATGCAGGAGGGAGCGGGGCCGGACGCAGCATCCGGCCCGCCCGCCTGGTGGCAGGCCAGCACGATCTACCAGATCTACCCCCGTTCCTTCCAAGACTCGAACGGCGATGGCGTCGGGGACTTGGCGGGGATCAGCGCCCGCCTCGACTACCTCGCGGAACTGGGCGTGGACGCCGTCTGGATCTCGCCGATCTACCCGTCCCCCATGGCCGACTTTGGCTACGACGTGTCCGACTACTGCGACATCGACCCGCGGTTCGGCACGCTCGCCGACTTCGATGCCATGCTGGCGGCCGCGCATGCGCGCAACCTCAAGGTCATCCTGGACTACGTGCCGAACCACAGCTCGGACCGGCACCCCTGGTTCGGGCAAAGCCGGTCAAGCCGGGACAACCCCAAGCGGGACTGGTATGTGTGGCGCGACGGCAAGCCCGGCGGCGAGCCGCCCAGCAACTGGCTCAGCGAGTTCGGCGGCCCGGCATGGACCCGGGACGAGGCGACGGACCAATACTACTACCACGCCTACCTCCCCAGCCAGCCGGACTTGAACTGGCGCAACCCGCAGGTCCGCCAGGCTATGCTGGACGTGCTGCGCTTCTGGATGGACCGCGGGGTGGACGGGTTCCGGGTCGATGCGATCCATCACCTGTTGGAGGACGAGGCGCTGCGCGACAACCCGCCCAACCCGGACTGGCGCGAAGGCCAGTCCCCGGCGCGGCGCGTGAACCGCGTCCACACCATGGACCAGCCGGAGGTGCAGGACGTGGTGGCAGCCATGCGCCGGGTCGCGGACGCGTATGGCGGCCGGGTGCTGATCGGGGAAGCCTATTTGCCGATCCCCCGCATGATGGCCTATTACGGGCGCCCGGACGCGCCCGGCTTCCAGTTGCCGTTCAACTTCCACCTGCTGTCCACGCCCTGGACCCCGGCCGCCATCGCCGCGTTGATCGGGGAGTACGAGGCGGCGCTGCCCCGGAACGCCTGGCCGAACTGGGTGCTTGGCAACCACGACCGGTCCCGCCTGGCCAGCCGCATCGGCCCGGCCCAGGCCCGCATCGCCGCCATCCTGCTGCTGACGCTCCGCGGCACGCCGACCATCTACCAGGGCGAGGAGATCGGGATGCTTGACCTGCCGATCCCGCCCGCGCTGGTGCAGGACCCGTGGGAGCGCCGTGTGCCCGGCCTGGGGCTGGGCCGCGATCCCGTGCGCACGCCCATGCCGTGGCAGGACGGGCCAAAGGGCGGCTTCACCACCGGCGAGCCGTGGCTGCCGCTCGGCCCGGCGGGAACGGGCATTACCGTGGCCGAGCAGGAGCGCGACCCGCGCTCGCTCCTGGCGCTTTACCGGGCTTTGCTCCGCCTGCGCCGGGCGGAGCCGGCCTTGTCGGTCGGCTCGATCGGTGATGTCCAGGCAGTCGGGGCCGTCCTGTCCTACCAACGCCAGTTCGGGACGCGCACCCTGCTTGTGGCACTCAATCTCGGGAACGAGCCGCAGGAATGCGCATTGCATGGCGCCACCGGCCGCCTTCTCCTGTCCAGCGCGCTCGACGGGACGGTGGACCGCCA
>CAXTUO010000342.1:0-346 GCA_964247175.1 uncultured Acetobacteraceae bacterium
GTGGCCTGCTGGGCCTGCACGGCGTCCATCCGCGCCAGCGCGGCGAGGCGCCGGGCCGCGGCGGCGCGCAGCAATGGCGTGGCGTCGATCACGACGGGTGGAGCCGCGTCCGGTGGGGCCAGGCGTGCGCCGCCGCCGGCCGCAGCGGCACGGGAATGGCGTCCCCGGCCTCCCACAACGCCACCTGGTCCATCGCGTTGGCCGAGCCGAGCCAGCCATCCTGCCCGCCCAGCAGCACGAACCAGTTGGCGTCCGGGTCGGCCAGGTCCGAAACGTGACGGGCGCAGGCGCCGTATGTCACCCGGTGCCGGCCGCGCACCAGGGGGTGCCCGGTCTTGTTCAGCGT
>CAXTUO010000342.1:356-4855 GCA_964247175.1 uncultured Acetobacteraceae bacterium
GCCGCCCGCGGCCGGGCGGTCGCGCAGCCCGTACCACCCGCCGACCAGCGGCAAGGCCGCGAACGGGTGGCGCAGCGCCAAGCGGTGCGCGCCGCCCCAATTCCGGCAGCGCCGCAGCACCCGGGCGGCGTGGCGCAGCGCGGCGGCGAGGACAGGAGGCGGCGCCCCGGCGATCCGCTGCGCGATCAGCGCCCGCCCGCTCCAAAGGGCGGACAGCAGGGCCAGGGTGCGCGGGGGAACGAGCCGCCGGGCGAGCGCGCCCACAATGGCCTCGAACACCAGCGCGCCTTGCGACCCCGCGTCGTAGGACCCGTCCCAACCGGCCAAGGCCCGCATCGCCGCCGCTTGGCGCGGCCTGGGCGGCGGCAAGCGGGACAGCAGGAGATCGCGCAGCGCCAGGGCGCCGGGCTGGGCCACGTCGAGCTGCGCTGCCCGCATCGCCTCCGGCCCCGCCGCCGAGGCCCCGTCCAGCAGCGCCCGCAGCCGCCGGACCCGGTCGGGCGGCGAGAAGAAGAACCCGACCGGCACCGGCGCGACGTCGGGACGGTCGTTGGCCGAGGCGACCACGTCCTCCAGGGCGGCCGGGAACGCCGCGCCGGGCAGGAGGTCGTCGAGGTCCCAAACCTCGTCCGGGGCGCAGACCAGCTGCGGCATCGGCGCGTTCGCCCGGCGCGGCAGGTGCGCCGCCACCACCCGGGCGGCGCGACCGGCCGGACCCGCCTCCACCGCCACCATGGTCTGGCCGGGCACGGCGAAGCCCCCCAGCGCCGCGCGGAACTCGTCCAGCGTGCGGGCGCGCATGACGCCCAGCATGGCCGTCATCTCGTCGCTCGGCCGGTGCCCGACCCAGCGCAGGGCCAACGGCCGGTCGGAGCGCAGCAGGATGCCATCGCTGACCACCGGCCCGAACCGCGTGTCCCGCAGACGCAGCGTGACGGGCGCCCGGCCCCGTACCGGCACGGTTTCCAGGCGTACTATCATCGGCTGGGCCGAGACATCGACCAGCTCGCTGCTGGCGGCGTGCAGGCTGGTGCCGCCCCAGGCCAGCCGCTCGTTGCGTCCCAGCGCGACCAGGGGCAGGCCGGGCAGCATCAACCCGACGACGTCCAGCCCTGGCGCGTGCAGCCCCGCAACCAGCCAAAGCGGCGGCGAGGTGATCGCCAAGTGCGGGTCGGAAGCGATCAAGCCCGCGCCGCCGCGGCTGCGGGCGGCCGAGACCGCGGCGCTGTTGCTGCCGCGCACCATCGCCAGCGCCGCGTCGGGCGCCCGGTCCGGCCAGGGCAGGACGTCGCCCCCCTGGATGGCGGGCCACAGCGCATCCCACTCGGCCGCCGGCAACTCGGCCTGCCCGCGCAGCAGCCGACCGAACAAGAGCCAGGACACGTCCGTCGCGGCGAGGCGGCCGACCAGCAGCAGGTCCCGCAGCGTCCACGGCTCCGGAGCCAGGCCCAGCACGCCGAATTCATAGGGCGTCTCTCGTGCATGGGCGATGTGGTGGTTGACGCCGGCGACGAACCCCTCGGCCCAGCGCCGGGTGGCCTCCGGCAACGTCGCCAGCATGGCCGGCACGGCAGCGCCGAAGCGCATCAGCCGCAGCGCCCGATCCAACTCGATCCCTGCGGGACCGACCGCCTCCGCGACGCGCCCCGTGGCCAAGCGCCGCATGGCCTCCATCTGCGCGAGCCGGAGATGGGCGTGAACCGCGCCCAGGGCCACGGCCAAATCCCACTCGTCCGAGGCCTCGATGCTGGGAACCTGGTGGGCGTCCCACCTGATCTCCACGGCGGCGTGCAGCGGCAGGCCGCGTGTTGGGATGTTGGCCAGCCGCTCCGCCGTGGACGCCGGGCGTGGCGGGCCGGCCCGCAGGGCGCGGCCGACCAGCCCGGCGGCCAGGACCAGCCCATGCAGGCGCGATGTCGTCGAGGGCATCCAGGTCGTTCCCGCCCGTTACCGGCCCGGTGCGGACAAGACCAGGACCCGCGGGAACACGTCGCCGTGCCGCAAAGTCGGTGAGCGGGAAGCCTTCACGTTCTCGCCTGCATGGCCGTCCTCACTGCGGCGTGCACCGTCAAGGCTGCGCGACGGCATCGGGTTGCAGCGCGGCGATGAGGCGCTGTGCTGCTGTCTCTGCGCCATGGATCGCCGCGTCAAGCCTGTCGCGCGTCCCCGATTGCAGCAGCGCGCCGGGGTGCTGGTCGTGCTCCGCACGGCGCATGACGACGAAGCGGGCATAGGCGCCCGCCTCCGGCGGATAGACCAAAAGCTGAAACGGTCCGCACACGGCGCCCACCGTGCCGTCTGGCCGTGCGCGCCAGTTCGGGGTGACGTTCCCGTCCGGCGCCTCGGAGCCGCGATTTGCTGCGGCTAATTTGCCGGCGATATCTGCACCGGCGCGGACGGCCCGGCAGTCGGAGATCCCTGAGCAAGAATCCGGTTGTCCTCGACCACGATGGTCTGGGCAGTGCAATCGTCGATGCCCTTGGCTTCCAAGGTGCGCCCGCCCTCGAACTGGATGTTCACCTCCGTCACGCACGCCTTGTTCGGCGCGGCAAAGGTCTGATTATGGGATTTGGTGATCGGACCCGTTTCTGTCAGCAAGCGGGTGCTGTCGTCGGACAAGCGCACGCGGGCATCGGTGATCGTATTGGCCGCAGTATTGCGCAGGGTAAAGTTGCGGATGTTGCTGCTGCCGGGCGTGGCCTTGTCGTAGGACTGGGTGGCATCCTTGGCCTGAGCCAGCGCCAGGGCCGGGCAGCCGATCAGGGTCGCCAGGACAAGAAGGGGCAAGCGGCGCATGGCGGATGCCTCAGCCCGTCTGGATGTTGCCATCAAGGCCCTGCTTGTTGGCCGGGCTGCGGCGGCCGGGAGCGCCGTGCTTTTCTTCGCCGCTGGCGCCCTCGACCTTGTGGGCGCCGCGCTGGTTGCCGCCCTGGCCGGTCGCTCCGGTGCCGCCCGCACTGGTGCCAGCGGTGCCAATGCCGCCATCGCCGTTCTCACCGATGCCTTGGGTGCCGAAGCCGTCTTTGCGGCTGGATGGTTGTGCCTTGTCGTTCATGACGATGCTCCGCTGTATGGAGGTCTCAACGAGCGGGCAGCGGGTTCGGCTGCGTTCGGCCGATGTGACAAGGTTGTGTATGCCAGGCGTGGCTCCGTTGCACGGATCGGGCCGGAAATCCTGCAAGTCTGGCCGACGTAAGAGAATGCCCCCCTCTGGCCCTCGGATGCCCGGCTTGCCTGCCAAATCGCTACAACGCGGGCGGTTTTGCAGGCCTGTGCGACCGGCACGGCGGCGGGCAGGAAGTCCAACGCGGTGCACGACACCTGCTTGTGACTTTCCCCGATGGTTCCCAAGGCGCCCGCGAACGTTCGTGGCCCGCAGAGTCGAAGCCTTTGCAGGCCAGCCCCTATCCAGTTCCGTCCTCGTGGAGACGCCCATGTCCGACCATCCCGCCCCGCCCAATCCGGAGCAGCACCAGTCGCAAGTGCCGGGTCGCACCCAGCCGATGGATCCGAAGCCGGACCATGGCGAGCACAGCTACAAAGGTTCCGGCCGCCTGACCGGAAAGGCGGCAATCATCACTGGCGGCGACAGCGGCATCGGCCGAGCCGTCGCGATCGCCTTCGCCCGGGAGGGCGCGGACGTGCTCATCTCCTATCTCGACGAGGCTGACGATGCCCGCGAAAGCGCACGGTGGGTGGAGGAGGCCGGTCGGCAGGCGGTGCTGGTGGCGGGCGACATCGCCGACCCGGCGCATTGTCGCGAGATCGTCCGGCGCGCCGTCGATGCCTTCGGCCGTGTGGACGTGCTTGTGAACAATGCCGCCTTCCAGATGACCCGAGAGTCGCTGGACGAGATCAGCGACGAGGAATGGGACCGCACCTTCGACGTGAACATCGGAGCCATGTTCCGCCTGACCAAGGCGGCCGTGCCGCACATGGGGCCGGGCGGCGCGATCGTGAACACGGCGTCGGTGAACGCCGACACGCCGAAGCCGAAACTGCTGCCCTACTCGGCCACCAAGGCGGCCATCCAGAATTTCACCGGCAGCCTTGCACAGTTGCTGGCCGAGAAGGGCATTCGCGCGAACTGCGTTGCGCCCGGCCCGATCTGGACGCCGCTGATCCCCGCCACCATGCCGGTGGAGCAGGTGAAGAGCTTCGGATCGGAGGTGCCGATGCAGCGGCCAGGCCAGCCGGCCGAACTCGCGCCGGTGTATGTCATGCTCGCTTCGGACGAGGCGAGCTACGTTTCAGGCGCAACCATCGCGGTCACCGGTGGCAAGCCCATCATCTGACGACCCGTCGAGGGGAGGGACAGCACTGCATGCTGTCCTCCTCAGCGCAGTCAAAGAAAATCCGGGATCAGTGCCAAGGCCGGAGTTCAGCAGCGTGCGGCCGCAGCACGGGAATTCAGATCTCCTGCCGGACCTGGGCATGCGCGAGAAGCGCGAACAGCCCGGTTCCGCCGACGATGTTGCCGACCAGCGCCGGAAGGATGA
>CAXTUO010000343.1:0-4824 GCA_964247175.1 uncultured Acetobacteraceae bacterium
GCCATGGCCGCCGGCTTCGCCCTCGCTGCCCAGTCAAATGTGTGAACCCCGTAGCTGGGTAGAGGAGGGCGTGCGGGCCGTGCGCGACGCGGCCGGCGATCCCGCGACGCCAGCGGGGGTGCGGACGGCGCTGGCAGCATGCGATGCGGAAGCGGCGTAGAACGGCGTTCGGAATCTTGGCCTGGCGCTGCCAGTCTCCCTGGACGGAGCCGGAGCGGGCGCGCGGGCTGCGGCGGTTCCCTTCCCCGCAGCAAAACCGGTGCGCAACTGTCGGTTACCGCGGATTGCGCGGCGACGGCCAATGCAGAATGATGTCAATGGCAACCTGCCCAGGTCGGCCTAGCCCGCGATCCGCGGCTGGCCGGGACTGGGTGTCGCCCGGACTGCGCGGACCAACAAGGCCGAATGGCCGTTTAAGGGGGGAGGGAACCCATGGTCACGACCTTCTACATGCCCACGCGCATCGTGGCCGGCGCCGGCTCGCTCGCCACGATCGGGGATTTGGCCCGGCAGCTCGGGATGACCAAGGCCCTGGTCGTGTCCGATCCGGTGATCTCCGCCCAACCTTTCCACGCCGACGCGCTGGCGGCGCTCGCGGAGGCGGGCGTCGATGCCGCGCGCTTCGACGGTTGCGGCATCGACGCCCGGTGCTCCCACATCGACGAGCAGGGCGAGCGCGTCCGCCGCGAGGGGATGGACGGCGTGGTGTGCATCGGCGGCGGGTCGGTGATGTGCACCGGCAAGGGGGTCGCGATCGTGGCGGCCAACAGCAAGCCCATGCGGGACTGCACGGGCGTCGGCCGGTTCGACCGCAAGGCCCTGCCGATGATCATGGTGCCGACCACGGCCGGGTCGGGATCGGAGGTGTCGCAGTGGACCATCGTCAAGGACGAGGAGCGCCACTTGAAGCTGCTCGGCGGCGGCCCGCTCAGCTTTCCGGACGCCGCGATCCTCGACCCGGCGACGCTCGGCTCGCTTCCCATGCACGTCGCGGTCCCGCCCGCCGTGGACGCGCTCACCCACGGGGTCGAGGCCTACCTGAGCGGCATCGCCTCGCCGCTGACCGACGCGGTGGCGCTGGCCGCGGTGCGCCTGCAGTTCCGGTCCATGCGGGCCTCGATCAACTCGGACGACGGGCGCGCCCGGGAAGAGAACCTCGTCGCCTCCTGCATGGCGAACGTCGCTTGCGGCACCGCCCGGCTCGGCCACGCCCACGCGCTGTCGCTGCCGCTTGAGGGCCATCTCGACCTGCCGCGTCCGGTCGGCGTCGGCGTGCTCTTGCCGGATGTGACCGCATTCAACCTGTCGGTCCTGCCGGACAAGGTGCGCCCGCTCGCCGAGGCGCTGGAGGTGGACGCGGCCGGGCTGTCGCGCGCCGAGGCCGCCGCCGCCTCCGCTGCCGCCATCCGCCAGCTCTATGCCGACATCGGCTTCGCCGACCGCTTCACGCCCGACCAGCTCCCGCGGCCCCGCGTGCGCGAGATGGCGGAGCGCGCCGTGCCGGGTCTTTACGCCGGCTTCTCGGAGGAGGTCGCGGGCGGCCCGGCCGCGGTGGGCGACCGCACGGTGATCGCCAGCCCCGCCGCTCGCAGGATGACAGTGGCGCAGGCCGAGCGGATCTTCAACGCCTGCCTGGCCTGACAAGGGGACGCCGCCATGCCGCAGCCTGTGATCCTGCACCAGTACGACTTCTCGCCGTTCAGCGAGAAGGTCCGTCTAGCTTTCGGCTTGAAGGGGATGGAATGGCACGCGGTGGACGTGCCGGTCGCCATGCCCAAGCCGGACCTCCTGCCGCTGACCGGCGGCTATCGCCGCGCGCCGGTGATGCAGGTGGGCGCGGACGTGTTCTGCGACACCCTGCTGATCCTGCGCGAGGTCGAGCGGCTGCGGCCCGAGCCGAGCCTGTACCCGGACGGCCAGGAGGGCTTGGCCCATGCGCTGAGCTGGTGGGCCGAACGGACCACTTTCGTGCCGGCGGCGGCGCTCGCCACCAGCGTCATCGGCGACCAGCTCCCGGCCGAGTTCATCGAGGAGCGCAAGTCCTTCATGAACCACGATTTCAGCAAGGAGGCTTCCTTGCGGGACCGGCCGCTTAACGTGCAGCGCCTCCATGCGCACATGGCCTGGCTGGCGCAGATGCTGGGGGACGGGCGCGACTTCCTGCTGGGACGGGCGCCTTCGGCCGCCGACCTGTCCGCCTATCACACGATCTGGTTCGCCCGGAAGAACGGCGGCGCGGAGGCGGAGGCGGTGCTGCCGCTCGCCCCCCTGCTGGGCTGGATGGACCGCGTCGCCGCCCTGGGCCACGGCACGCGGCGGGAGATGCCGGCGGGCGAGGCGCTCGACATCGCCCGGGCGTCGGAGCCGCGGGACCCCGGCATCCCGGCCGACGGCGACCCGTCCGGCCTGCGCGCTGGGCAGGAAGTGGTCGTGCGGGCCGACGACCGCGGGCGGGACCCGATCCGGGGCACCCTGGTGGCCGCGGACGCCCGGGAGGTCGTCGTCATGCATCGCAACGACCAAGTCGGCGCCATCCACATCCATTTCCCGCGGGCAGGCTTCGACGTGCAGCCCGCGTGACCCGGCAACCCGGCCGCGAACGAGGGGAGGAGAGCAAAGTGTCGCTTGAAGCCAACAAGCAAACCGTCCGCGACTATTTCAGGGCATTCCTGGCCAAGGACACGGCCTGGTTCCGGGACCACGTCGAGCCAAGCTTCCGGCGCCACGATCCCGGCCTGCCGTTCGAGGTCGTCGGGCCGGAAGGGGTGGAACGCCTCGCCGGCTTCCTGCTGCCCGCGTTCCCCGACATGCGGCTCGACCTTGAGGACGTGGTCGCCGAGGGCGACAAGGTGACGGTGCGGCTGGTGATCCGGGGCACCCACCGGGGCGAGCTGGCCGGCATCGCGCCGACCGGCCGGCCCATCGAGGTGGGCGTGATGGACCTGTTCCACCTCCGCGGCGGCAAGCTGTCCGAGCACTGGGCCTTGTTCGACAATCTCGGGATGCTCCGGCAGCTCGGCATCACGTCGATCTGACGCAAAGGATATAAAGGAGAACGCCATGCCGCCTGCCGACGAAACCGCCTCCGCCATCTTGCTGGGGGACGAAACAGCCACAGCCCCGCCCGTGGAGCGGTTCCGGATGCTCATCGACGGCGCGTGGTGCGACGCGGAGTCCGGCCAAACGTTCGAGACCAAGAACCCATACACGGGGCAGGTGTGGGCACGTCTGCCGCAAGCCGACCACAGAGACGTGGACCGCGCGGTCCGGGCGGCCCACGCCGCCTTCAGCGACGGCCCCTGGGCGGGCATGACCGCCAGCGACCGCGGGCTGCTGCTTTACCGCCTCGCCGACGTGATCGCGGCCGACGCCGAGCGGCTCGCGGACCTTGAGGTGCGTGACAACGGCAAGCTGCGCGTCGAGATGCTGGGGCAGATGCGCTACCTACCGCGCTGGTTCCAGTACTACGGCGGCCTGGCCGACAAGATCGAGGGCCGGGTCACGCCGATCGACAAGAAAAGCATGTTCCACTACGTGACCTACGAGCCGCTCGGCGTGGTGGGCGCCATCACGCCGTGGAACTCGCCGCTGCTGCTGACCGTCTGGAAGCTCGCCCCCGCGCTCGCCGCGGGCAACACGGTCGTGGTGAAGCCGTCCGAGTTCGCGTCGGCCTCCATGCTTGGCCTGGCGGAGCTGTTCGAGCAGGCCGGCTTCCCCAAGGGCGTGGTGAACGTGGTGACGGGCTTCGGCCACGACGCGGGCGCGGCGCTGGTCGAGCACCCCCTCGTGCCGCGCATTGCCTTCACGGGCGGCAACGCCGGTGGGCGCAAAATCTTGGAAGCGGCGGCGCGGCACTTCAAGCGCGTGTCGCTGGAGCTGGGCGGCAAGTCGCCCAACATCGTGTTCGAGGACGCGGACCTGGACGCGGCGGTGAACGGGGTGATCGCCGGCGTCTTCGCCGCCAGCGGCCAGACCTGCATGGCCGGGTCGCGGGTGCTGGTGCATTCCTCGGTGCACGACGCGCTGGTCGAGCGCCTGGCGGCGCGGGTGGGCCGGGCGCGCATGGGCGACCCGAACGCCGCGGACACCGAGATCGGCCCGGTTGCGACCGAGCCGCAGCTGGCGCGCGTGCTGGACTACATCGGCATCGCCAAGGCCGAGGGCGCGCGCTGCGTGCTCGGCGGCGAGCGGGCGCGCCGCGCCGAGTGCGGGTCCGGCTGGTTCGTGGAGCCCACGATCTTCACCGGCGTGACCAACACGATGCGGATCGCCCGGGAGGAGGTGTTCGGCCCGGTGTTATCGATCCTCAAGTTCGACACGGACGACGAGGCCGTGGCGATCGCGAACGACACCGAATTCGGCCTGGCGGCGGGCGTCTGGACGCGGTCGCTCGCCCGCGCGATGTCCATGCCGAAGCGGCTGCAAGCGGGCACGGTCTGGGTGAATGCCTACCGCGTCGTGAGCTACCTCGCCCCGTTCGGCGGCATGAAGGAGTCCGGCATCGGCCGCGAGAACGGCGCGGACGCGATCTACGAATACCTCGAGGCCAAGAGCGTGTTCATCAACTCCGGCCCGCCCGCCGCCAACCCGTTCACGCTGCAATGACCCGGCCGGCGACGCCGCGCAGGGCGCGACCAGCGGTGTGCCTACACGTCCTGAGCGCCTCGTGACGGCCAGGCTTTCGGGGTCGTGCTGCATGGGGTTGGGGCACGGAGCGGAGTGAGGCTGGGTTGACCCACCCCGCGTGCCGATCAGGCGACGCGGACCTGAAACGGATGCCGAGGCGGCGGCGGGGCTGGCGCAGCGCTAAACAGAGAACTTCTT
>CAXTUO010000344.1:0-4823 GCA_964247175.1 uncultured Acetobacteraceae bacterium
CGATAACAGCCCTTGGACTAAACCGCTCCGCGGTAGTTACTTTCTTTGGTTGCTGAGTTGGGTGCCAACCTGGCCCGGACTTCTGCACGCTGAAGTTCCTTCGTTCGACGGCCCCGCTTGGAGGATCGTGGCGCCGCGCCTGTCGCGCGCCTCATCCTGCATAGGAGCCGCCAATGACCCCGCTTCGCCAACGCATGACCGAGGACATGCAGCTTCGCAACCTCGGGCCGCACACGCAGCGTGCCTACCTGCAGTATGTCTCGCAGTTCGCCGGCCACTTCCACAGGTCGCCTGAGCTGCTGGGGCCTTCCGAGATCCGCGCGTTCCAGCTTCACCTGAACCAGGAGCGGCAGCTTTCGGCCAGTTCGGTCGGGGTCGCCGTCGCCGCCCTCCGCTTCCTCTACAAGGTCACCCTTCGCCGGGGATGGAACCTTGATGACGTCATCCCCACCAGCCGCCGGCCACAGACATTGCCCGTCATACTGAGCCCGCAGGAGGTCGCAAGCTTTCTCGATGCGATCAGCAGCCTAAAACACCGCGTGATCCTGACCGTCTGCTACGCCGCAGGGCTGCGCATCTCGGAGGCAGTGCGGCTCAGGCCCGACGCGATCGACAGCCAGCGCATGACCATCCGCGTTGACCAGGGCAAGGGGCAGAAGGACCGCTACGTCATGCTGTCGCCCAAGCTGCTGGACCTGCTGCGCAGCTACTGGCGCGCCGCCCGGCCCAAGGGCTGGCTGTTCCCGGGCGACGTGGCCGGGCAACCGATCACGTCCTCTGCCGTGGAGGATGTCTGCCGGATCGTGCGGCGCCAGGGCGGCATTGCCAAGCCGGTCACGCCGCATGCATTGCGCCACGCCTTTGCGGTCCACCTGCTCGAGAGCGGCGCCGACCTGCGGACCATCCAGCTGCTGCTCGGACATCGCAGCCTCAACACCACGGCCAAGTACCTGCGCCTGGCGACTAGCAGGGTTTGCGCGACGGCCAGCCCGCTGGACGCGCTGCGGGCAGCGTCCGCCGCTCCTGCGCAGGCTGCCTCCGCGCCCGCCTGAGCGCTCGGCCCATGGCAGGCGGCACCCCGGAGGTGGCGGACGTGTTCCGCCGCTACGGCGAGGCATACCGGGAGCGGCACGGGGGATCGCTGTCCACCGTGCAGCGCCACGCCATGAGCGCGATCGAGCTTTGCCGGACGGCGGCGCTCGGCGGCCACGTCGAGCAGTGCGACGGCTGCGCCCACCAGCGCGTCGCCTACAACTCCTGCCGCAACAGGAACTGCCCCAAGTGCCAGTCCCTCGCCCGCGCCCAGTGGCTGGCGGACCGCCAGGCGGAGCTGCTCGACGTCCCCTACTTCCACGTCGTCTTCACGGTGCCGGACGAGGTCGCCG
Source organism: uncultured Acetobacteraceae bacterium (assembly GCA_964247175.1). GTDB lineage: Bacteria > Pseudomonadota > Alphaproteobacteria > Acetobacterales > Acetobacteraceae > CAHJXG01. The sequence continues at coordinate 1,386 of CAXTUO010000344.1, forward strand.
TCATCGCCTTCCAGAATAAGCCGGTGGTCTACGACATTCTGTTCCATGCGGCGTCCGAGACCTTGCGCACGATCGCCGCCGACCCCGCGCACCTCGGGGCCGAGATCGGCTTCCTGGGCGTGCTGCACACCTGGGGCCAGAACCTGCTGCACCACCCTCATCTGCACTGCCTCGTGCCGGGCGGCGGGATTTCGCCCGATGGCAGCCGATGGGTCGCCAGCAGACCCGGCTTCTTCCTGCCAGTCAGGGTCCTGTCGCGCCTGTTCCGCGGGTTGTTCCTCCACCACCTGGAAAAGGCGTTCGCCGCCGGTCGGCTGAGCTTCGTCTCCAGCCTTGAGCCGCTGCGGGACCGGGCTGCGTTCCTGCGGCACTTGGCGCCGGCGCGCAGGGCGGAGTGGGTTGTCTATGCCAAGCGGCCCTTCGCCGGCCCGCACCAGGTCCTCACCTATGTCGGGCGCTACACCCACCGCATCGCCATCTCGAACAGCCGGCTGATCGCCATGGATGACGGCAAGGTCTGCTTCCGCTGGAAGAACTACCGACAGGACGGCCACCACGGCACGATGACCCTGACCGCCGACGAGTTCATCCGCAGGTTCCTGATCCACGTCCTCCCGGACGGCTTCCACCGCATTCGCTACTTCGGCTTCCTCTGCAACCGCCAGCGCCAAAGTGTCAGGCGACAGGGTAAACCCATCCGGAGGCGACATCAGGAACCCATCCACCCTGCGTAGCAGGGAGAAGCAAGATGGTGGATCAGTTCGGCGTTTTTCCGCACGGCAGGGACGGGCGGAGACAAGTGATGAGGACGCCGGACGAGGTGGCGACGATGTTGCGGCTGCACGGTTTGGGATGGGGCACGCGCCGGATTGCGGCCGAGGTTGGCTGCAACCGGGAAACGGTTCAGCGGTATGTTGCCGCAGGGGGCTGGGCGCCGGGCCGGGTCCCGACGCGTGCTGGCGTGCTGGCGGGGCACACGGAGTGGGTGGCTGAGCGGCTGCGGCGACACTGCGGCAACGCCGACGTGGTGCGCCAGGAGTTGGCGTCCGAGTTGGGCGTGGTGACGAGCCTGCGCACGGTGGAGCGGTCGGTGTCGCACCTGCGGCAGGAGCTTGCGGCGGCGGCGCTGGCGACGGTTCGGTTCGAGACGCCGCCGGGCCGGCAGTTGCAGATCGACTTCGGCCAGCGCCGGGTCGAGGTGGAGGGCTTTGGGCGGGGCCAAGTGTGCCTGTTCGTGGCGACGCTGGGCTACTCGCGGCGGGTTTACGCCCAGGCGTTCCAGCACGAGCGGCAGTCGGCGTGGCTGGAAGGGATCGAGGGTGCGTTCCGCCACTTCGGCGGGCTGCCGGGCGAACTGCTGCTCGACAACGCCAAAGCCCTGGTCAAGCACCATGATGCCGCAACCCGGGAGGTGGAGTTCAACGACCGCCTGCATGCGTTCGCCCGGTATTGGGACGTGCGGCCGGTGGCCTGCGCGCCGTATCGCGCGCGGACCAAAGGCAAGGACGAGCGCGGGGTGGGCTACGTCAAGCACAACGCCATTGCCGGGCGGAGCTTTGCGTCCTGGGGCGCGCTGGAGGCGCACCTGGCCTGGTGGATGCGCGAGGTGGCCGATGTGCGGGTGCATGGCACGACTGGCGAGGTGCCGATGGTGCGGTTCGAGCGCGAGGAGGCCGCGGTGCTGCGTCCGTTGAACGGCCGTCCGCCGTTCCGGCAGCTGCGCGAGCTGGCCCGCCGCGTTCAGAATGACGCCTGCGTGGACGTGGACACCAACCACTACAGCGTGCCCTGGAAGCTGATCGGCGCGCAGGTCAGCGTGGTGGTCAGTGGCGGCAAGGTTCGCATCCACCATGCCGGCGCCGAGGTGGCCTGCCATGACAGGCGCCTGGGCCGGCGCGAGCGTGCGGTGGACCGCGCCCACCTGCACGGCGTCGTGCAGGGCAGGAGGGAGGAGGACGCCGATGCTGGCCCGGCACTGCCCCCTGCGGCGCTGCCTGGTTCCAGCATCGAGTTGCTGCGGCCATTGGCCGAGTATGAGCAGGTGACGGGAGGCGGCTGGTGAGCGCCGAGGTGGACGCGCTGCCGGACATGCTGGCGCGGTTGAAGCTGACGGCGATGCGCGACCGACTGGATGGGCTGCTGGACGAGGCGGCGCGCGGCGACCTGTCGCTGCGCGAGACGCTGGCGCTGCTGTGCCGGGCGGAGGTGTCGCACCGCGAGGAGCGGCGCATCCAGATGGGCACGAGCATCGCCAAGTTCCCCCACCAGCGCACGCTGGAGGCGTTCGACTTTGCCGCCCAGCCCTCGCTGGATGCCAAGCAGGTGCGCGACCTCGCGGCCTGCCGCTGGGTGGCCAACGGCGACGCGCTGCTGATCCAGGGGCCGCCTGGGGTGGGCAAGACGCACCTGGCCATAGCCCTCGGGCGCGAGGCGATCCGGCATGGCTACTCCGTGCTGTTCACCCCGGCGACGGCGCTGGTGACGACGCTGGTCAGGGGGCATGCGGAGGGGAAGCTGGAGCAGCGGCTGGCGCAGTTGGTCAAGCCGAAGCTGCTGATCCTGGACGAGTTCGGCTACCTGCCGTTCGAGACTACGGCAGCGCACCTGCTGTTCCAGCTCGTCAGCCGCCGCTACGAGCGGGGCAGCATCCTGATCACCTCCAACCGCGCCGTGGGCGACTGGGGGACGGTGCTGGGCGACCAGGTCGTAGCCACCGCGATCCTGGACAGGCTTTTGCACCACAGTCACGTGCTGACCATCCGCGGCGACAGCTACCGGCTGCGCGAGAAGCGCCGCTCGGGGCTGCTCAAGGCAACCCCCGTATCGGCACCGGCCGGGGCATCACAGTAGCAGGAGTGGATGGGTTCTCAGTGTCGCCCCTGGATGGGTTCCTGATGTCGTTTGACACCTCAGGATGCGCCGCTGCACGCGGTCAGTTGGAGGGTTCAGGTGACGCCGCGGCACCCTCGCTCACTCGAAGCTGATCGGCCGCTCAGCTGCGGTCGCAGGTGACACGTCGTCGCACCAGCAACTGAGGCCATAGAACTCGAAACCAACGCACAGCAGCATGGCGGCGGCCCTGATGGCGAAGCCGCCAAACGCATGCGTTCCTGTCCGATGTGCCTGCACAAGAAACCTGGCCATGCCCACGACGGTGGCGAAACCGGCCGCAAACGCCGCCATCCCAATCACCGGGGCGTCCCCGCCCAGGCCGCCGTGCTGGACCTCGAACAACGCACCGGCCACGCCGCATCCAGCGATGAACGCAGGCTCAGCAAGGTAACGCCTGACCCTGCGGGCACTGCCTTTGCTGGCCTGTTCACCTGCTCGCGACAAGCTGGGTGACGGGCCACACGAGAAACCGCCGTGGCCGCCATTCGAAAATCCGGGGATCACATCCGCTAAACGGTCCCTCTCTGCCGCGTGATGGTCATGTAC
>CAXTUO010000345.1:0-4805 GCA_964247175.1 uncultured Acetobacteraceae bacterium
GGCCTGGGCGGCCTCCTGCCGTGCGGCCCGGACCTGGGCGTCGCGGGCGGCCAGGTCGCGCCGCATCGCGCGCAGTTCGTCCTGCAGGCCGCGGATCTGGGCCTCGACGGCGTTCATCCGCCCGGCCGCGCCGTCGGCCGACTGCGCCACTGCCCGGTCGCCGGCTGCGGCGGCGAGCAGCGTGCCCGCAAGGAGAATGGATCGCCATGTTCTGACCGGATGCGCCATGCCCGTCCCCGACGTTAATGCCTGATTACACGGTGTACCGCGGGTTGGCCAAGGCGGAAGCCCCATAAGCAAGATAGTTTTGTGTCAGGCAGGAACTCCCGTCCCGTGCCCGGCTCCTGCCGCAAAAACGCCCGCGGGCCTTGCCGCCCCCTACGGGATGCGATAGCACCCGGCCAATGTTTCGGGTGGCCGGGCGCCTTCCCTGATGCCTCCTGTCCGCACCCCGGCATGTGGACTTCGCAGCAGGAACCCTCAGTCCCATGGCACGCAACAAGATCGCCCTGATCGGCGCCGGCAACATCGGCGGCACGCTCGCCCACCTGATCGGGCTGAAGGAGCTGGGCGACGTGGCGCTGTTCGACGTGTTCGGCGGCGTGGCGGCGGGCAAGGCGCTGGACATCATGCAGTCCGGCCCGGTGGATGGCTTCGACAGCCACATGGTGGGCGGCAGCGACTACGCGGCCATCGCAGGCTCCGACGTGGTGATCGTGACGGCCGGGTTCCCTCGCCAGCCCGGCATGAGCCGCGACGACCTGGTGGCCAAGAACGCCGGGGTGATCGCGACCGTCGCCGACGGGATCAAGACCTACTGCCCCGGCGCTTTCGTGATCGTCATCACCAACCCGCTCGACGCCATGGTGTGGGTGATGCAGCAGAAGTCCGGCCTGCCGCCGCACATGGTGGTCGGCATGGCCGGCGTGCTGGACAGCAGCCGCTTCCGCCTGTTCCTGGCGCACGAGTTCAACGTGTCGGTGGAGGACGTGACCGCCTTCGTGCTGGGCGGCCACGGCGACACCATGGTGCCGCTGGTGCGCTACAGCACTGTCGCCGGCATCCCGGTGCCGGACCTGGTCAAGATGGGCTGGACCACGCAGGAAAAGATCGACGCCATCGTCGCCCGCACGGCGAACGGTGGGGGCGAGATCGTGAAGCTGCTGGAAAAGGGCAGCGCCTTCTACGCCCCCGCGGCCAGCGCGGTCGCCATGGCCGAGAGCTTCCTGCGCGACAAGAAGCGCGTGCTGCCGGCGGCGGCGCACCTGTCTGGGCAGTACGGCGTGGACGGCTTGTATGTCGGCGTGCCCGTGGTGATCGGCGCGGGCGGCGTCGAGCGCATCGTCGAGATCGCGCTGGACGGGGCCGAGCAGGCGGCGTTCAACAAGAGCTGCGCTTCCGTGCAGGAGCTGATCGACGCGAGCCGCAAGCTGGTGGGCTGACCTCGCGGCCGGCCATGCGCTGCCCTCCCATGCAGTACAGGCAACCCTGGCAGCGCCCCAGGCCGCACAAGTCATGCCTATCTTTTGAGAGGCCCGCTTCGGCGCCCAAGTTTGACCTCGTGAGGAACCGCGCATGCCCGGCGTAGATCTGCTTGCCCAAGCATTCAACGGCGGCAACGCCGCGTTCGTCGCCGACCTTTATGCCCGCTGGGCCGCCAACCCAGCTAGTATCGATCCAAGCTTCGCTGAGCTGTTCGGCGCCTTGAACGACGAGGCCCGGGGCATCCTGATGGACGCCAGCGGCGCGTCCTGGGCGCCCCGGCATTTCGATATCGCCGAGCCGGAGCCGGCGAAGCCCGCGGCCAAGGGCGGCAAGGCCGTGCCCTCCTCGGCGCCGGGCGCGGCACCCGAGCAGGTGCGCGCCGCGGCGCTCGACAGCCTGCGCGCGCTGATGCTGATCCGCGCCTACCGCGTGCGCGGCCACTTGGAAGCGAGTCTTGACCCGCTCGGCCTGCAACTGCCGAAGTCGCACGCGGAGCTTGACCCAGCCAGCTACGGCTTTGGGCCGGGCGACCTGGACCGCCCCATCTTCATCGACAACGTGCTCGGGCGCGAAAGCGCCACGGTCCGGGAGATCATGAGCATCACCCGCGCCAGCTACTGCGGGCCTATCGGCGTCGAGTTCATGCACATCCAGGATCCCGAGCAGAAGAACTGGATCCAGCGCCGCATCGAGGGGGCGCCCTGGGCGCAGGGCTTCGATCCCGCCACCAAGCGCACCATCCTGGCGCAATTGACGGAAGCGGAGGGCTTCGAGGCGTTCTGCCAGAAGCGTTACGTCGGCACCAAGCGGTTCGGCCTGGAGGGCGGCGAGGTCACGATCCCGGCGCTGCACGCGATCATCGACACGGCGGCGCGCGGGGGCGTGAGGGAGATTGCCATCGGCATGCCGCACCGCGGGCGGCTCAACACCCTGGTCAACATCGTCCGCAAGCCGTTCACCGCGGTTTTCAGCGAGTTCGGCGGCAACAGCGCGCAGCCGGACGACGTGCAGGGGTCGGGCGACGTGAAGTACCACCTCGGCACCAGCACGGACGTGGAGGTGGCCGGACACGACGTGCACATCTCCCTGCAGCCGAACCCGTCGCACCTGGAGGCCGTCGATCCCGTGGTGGTCGGCAAGGTGCGGGCGCGGCAGGACATGGCAGGCGACACCAAGGCGCGGCGCAGCGTCATGGGCATCCTGATGCACGGCGACGCGGCGTTCGCCGGGCAGGGCCTGGTTTATGAGACGCTGGCGATGAGCCAATTGATCGGCTACCGTACCGGCGGCACGGTGCACCTGATCGTCAACAACCAGATCGGCTTCACGACCGTCCCCGCCCATGCCTACTCCGGCCTTTACTGCACGGACGTCGCGAAGGCGGTGCAGTGCCCGATCCTGCACGTCAACGGCGACGAGCCGGAGGCGGTGATCTTCTGCGCCCGCCTCGCGGCCGAGTTCCGCCAAACGTTCGCCACCGACTTCGTGCTCGACATCGTTTGCTACCGCCGCCATGGCCACAACGAGACGGACGAGCCGGCCTTCACCCAGCCGGTCATGTACCGGGCGATCAAGGAACGGCCGACCACGCGCACGCTGTATGCCGAGCGCCTGGCCGCCGAGAACAGCGTGCCGGCCGAGGAAGCCAAGGCGCTGTGGGACGGGTTCCAGGGCACGCTGGAGGACGCCTACAAGGCGGCGCAGGCCTACAAGCCGAACAAGGCGGATTGGCTGGAAGGGCATTGGGCCGGGCTGTCGCGCGCCGGCCAGTTGGACGAGCGCATGGAGGAAACGACGGAGCTGTCCATCGAGCAGCTCCGCCAGGTCGGCCGCGCGCTTTACACCCCGCCGGACAACTTCGACCTCAACCCCAAGATCGCCCGGCAGCTTGAAGCCAAGCGCGCCATGATCGAGACCGGCGAGGGCATCGATTGGGCCACCGGGGAGGCGCTGGCGTTCGGCGGCCTGCTGATCGAGGGCAGCCGGGTTCGCCTGTCGGGCGAGGACTGCCAGCGCGGCACGTTCAGCCAGCGCCATGCGGTGCTGACCGACCAGACCAACCAGAACGAGTACGTGCCGCTGAACAACATCCAGCCGGACCAGGCGAAGATCGAGATCTACAACTCGCTCTTGTCGGAGCAGGGCGTGCTGGGCTTCGAGTACGGCTACACCCTCGCGGACCCCAAGGTGCTGGTGCTGTGGGAAGCGCAGTTCGGCGACTTCGCCAACGGCGCCCAGGTCATCATCGACCAGTTCCTGGCGAGCGGGGAAACCAAGTGGCTGCGCATGAGCGGCCTGACCTTGCTGCTGCCGCATGGCTACGAGGGGCAGGGGCCGGAGCATAGCTCGGCGCGGCTGGAGCGTTACTTGCAGCTTTGCGCCGAGCGCAACATGACGGTGTGCAACCTGACCACGCCGGCCAACTACTTCCACGCGCTGCGGCGGCAGTTGAAGCGCAACTTCCGCAAGCCGCTGGTCATCATGACGCCGAAGTCGCTGCTGCGGCACAAGCTCGCGGTCAGCAACCTCGCCGACATGGCGGAAGGCAGCCATTTCAGCGTCGTTTTGTACGAGTTGGACACGTTGGCGCCGGCCGACCAGGTCAAGCGGGTGGTGGTCTGTTCCGGCAAGGTTTATTACGACCTGCTGGCGGAGCGACGCGAGAAGGGCGTCAAGGACGTGGCGATCATCCGCCTGGAGCAGATCTTCCCGTTCCCGGAGCAGACCCTCGGCGCGGCGCTGAAGCCGTACATCAACGCGGACGTGGTGTGGTGCCAGGAGGAGCCGGCGAACATGGGTGCCTGGAGCTTTGTGGATCGCCGGATCGAGCGGGTGCTGTCGGGCAACGGCGGCCGGGCCACGCGGCCGAGCTATGCCGGGCGGGTCGAGGCGGCAAGCCCGGCCACCGGCCTCGCCAAGGTGCACGCCGCGGAGCAGATGGCGCTGGTGCGCGATGCGCTCGGCATGAACGCATAAGGACAGGCAGCGAATGGCCACCGAGATCAAGGTCCCCACCCTGGGCGAGAGCGTCACGACCGCAACCGTGGCGCGCTGGCTGAAGAAGGCGGGCGAGAGCGTGGCGGCGGACGAGCCTTTGGTCGAGTTGGAAACCGACAAGGTCACGGTGGAGGTCAACGCGCCCGGCGCCGGCACGCTCGGCGCCATCTCCGCCGAGGAAGGGGCGGAGGTGGAGGTCGGCGCGGTGCTCGCCACCCTGGACGCGGCCGGCGCTGCGGCGGCGCCCGCGCCCAAGCCCCCGACGACGACGCCGACCGCGACCGCGTCCTCCACCGCGGCCAACCCCAACCCCAGCCCCGGGG
>CAXTUO010000346.1:0-4796 GCA_964247175.1 uncultured Acetobacteraceae bacterium
GCGCCGGCCCGTCCGCGATGTCCAGCGTCACCGACGCGAGGCCGGCCCGCGCCGGGTCGCGACGGCCCGCGCCGGGGCTGCGCCAGGTGTTGGCGGCGAGGTGGTGGTGGTAGCCGCCGCTGGACAAGAAGGCCGCGCTGTCCCAGGCCGCGGTGAGGTCCAGGCCGAGCGCGTCGCCGTAGAAGCGCACGGCCTCCCCCACGTCGCCAACCCGCAGATGGACGTGGCCGATCCGCGTGCCGGGCGGCGCGCCCGTCCACGGCGTTCCGGCGGCGCGGAGCAGGCCCGGCACGTCGAGCGGCCGGTTGGCCATCTCGACCCGGCGTTCCGCCCCCTCGCCCTGCCAGCCCCACTCCGCACGCGGCCGGTCGGCATACACCTCGACGCCGTTGCCCTCGGGGTCGTGGAGGTAGGCCGCCTCGCTCACCAGGTGGTCGGCCGCGCCGTCCAGCCGCCCGCCCTGCGCCCCGAAATGCGCGAGCCAGCGCCCCAGCTCGGCACGGGATGGCAGCAGAAAGGCAGTGTGGAACAGCCCGGCTGCGCCCGGGTCGTCCGGCAGCGCGCCGGGCCGGTGCAGCAAGTCCAGGAACACGGCGCCGCCGGCACCCAAGCGGACGGCGCCGCCTTCCCGCGCAACCACCTCAAGCCCGATAGTGTCTTGATAGAACGCCGTCACGCGATGGAGGTCGCGCACGGCCAGCGCCACCCCGCCGATGCGCAGCCATTCGGCAGCGCCCTCCGTCTCAGGGCCGGGCGGATCGAGTGAACGTGGCGGTACAAGGGAGTCCATGGGCCTGCCTCAGATGCAATGGCTGACCCGCAAGGTGGTGCATCGTCCGGCGGTGGGGAATGCCGGACTGCTCCGGGTGTTCGATACCTGTTATATCGACTGCATGGACCGCTTCCTGCAGCTCGCCGCGCTTGTGCGCACCGTGGACCGCGGCAGCCAGGCCGCGGCGGCGCGGGAGCTGGGCGTCACCGCGGCCATGGTCGGGCGCTACATCCAGGCGCTGGAGGACCGGCTGGGCGCCCGGCTGCTCAACCGCACCACCGCCCGGCAAAGCCTCACGGAAGCCGGGGCCGCATTCTACGCCCGGGCGCAAGGCATCCTCGAACAGATGGAGGACGCGGAAACGAGCGCCGCCGACCGGGAAGCGGAGCCGCGCGGCACGCTGCGGGTCAACGCGCCCATGAGCTTCGGCACGCGCCACCTCGCCGCCGCCATCGCCGAGTTCGGCCGGGACAACCCGCGGCTGCGGGTCGAGCTGGTGCTCAACGACCGCGTGGTGGACCTGGTCGAGGAGGGCTACGACGTCGCGGTGCGGATCGGGGCGCTGCCGGACAGCGGCCTGATCGCCCGGCGCTTGTCGCCCTGCCGCCTCGTCCTGTGCGCCTCGCCGGGCTACCTGGAACGCCGCGGCTGGCCGGCGGCTCCGGCTGACCTCCAGGGGCATGACTGCCTGGTGTACGCCTACGCCAGCCACGGCAGCACATGGCGCTTCCACGGCGAGGGCGGGGAGCAGGAGGTCCGGGTGTCCGGCAGCCTGGTGGCCAACAACGGCGACGCGCTGATGGCCGCGGCCCTGGCCGGCCAGGGCGTCATCCTGCAGCCCACCTTCATCGTCGGCGAGGCGCTGCGGAACGGGCGGCTGCTGCCGGTGATGCCGGGTTGGCGGCTGGCGGACTACAGCATGTACGCCGTTTATCCCTCTGCCCGGCACCTGTCGCCGAAGGTGCGGCGCTTCGTCGATTTCCTCGCCGCCCGGTTCCGCGACCCGGCGCCCTGGGACGGCGCCGGCATTGAACGGCCTGGCCCGGCGGGGTAGGCTGCGCGATGTTCCCCCGCCTTGCACTGCCCGGCCATGCTTGAGGTCGCCACCGTTGTCGGCAGCGCGATCCTGCCGCACGTCCCCGCCCTGGCCCGGCTGCGCCGCATCGTGTTCCGGGACTGGCCCTACCTGTACGACGGCGACGACGCCTACGAGGCCGAGTACCTTGCCACCTACGCGCGCTGCCCGCAGGCGGCGCTGGCCATCGCCTGGAACGGGGCGGAGCCGGTGGGCATGTCCTCATGCCTGCCGCTGCGGGACGAGACCGATAACGTGCTGGCGCCGTTCCGCGCGGCCGGGCTGGACCCGGCGCGCTGGTTCTACTTCGGGGAAAGCGTGCTGCTGCGGGAACACCGCGGCGCCGGGGTGGGCGTCGCGTTCTTCGAGCGGCGGGAAGCGCATGCGCGGTCGCTCGGCGGCTACGGGCACGCCGCGTTCTGCGCCGTGCAGCGCCCGGACGACCACCCGATGCGCCCGGCGGACGCCGTGCCGCTCGACGGGTTCTGGCGCCGCCGCGGCTTCGTCCCGCGCCCCGGCCTGACCTGCACCATGCGCTGGCGCGACCTGGGGCACGAGGGCGAGACGGACCACCCCATGCAGTTCTGGACCAAGGACCTCGCCGGGAGTGCTGCATGACGCTGCGCCTGGGCGTGCTGCAATACGGGGTCACGCGGATCGGCAGCCTGGCCGAGTACGCCGACAAGCTGGACCGGCTGGTTGCGGCGGGCGCTGCGGGGGGCGGGCAGCTTCTGGTCATGCCGGAATACGCCTGCATGGAAACCGCCGCCGCCTTCGGCATGGCGCCGGACCCGGTGGCCGAGCGGGATGCGGTCTCGGCCGCTTCCCCCGAAATCCTGCGCACCATGCGCGACGCGGCGCGGCGTCACGGCGTTTGGCTGCTGCCCGGCACGCTGCCGTGGCGGTCCGGGGAGCGCATCGTCAACCGCGCCCCGCTGATCGCCCCGGACGGTCGCCTCGCCTTTCAGGACAAGCAGATGATGACCCGGTTCGAGGCGGAGCATTGGGCCATCGGCGCCGGCGACCCGCAGCGCGTGTTCGAGACTCCCTGGGGCCGGGTCGGCATCGCCATCTGCTACGACGCGGAGTTCCCAAGCGTCGTCCGCGCCCAAGTCGAGGCCGGCGCCTGGCTGATCCTGGTGCCCACCTGCACCGACACGGTGCACGGCTTCAACCGCGTGCGCCTGTCGGCCCGGGCGCGGGCCATCGAGAACCAGTGCTTCGTCGCCGTGTCCCCCACCGTGGGCGACGCGCCGTGGCTCGCCACCCTGGACTGCAACCGCGGCCGGGCCGGCGTGTATGGCCCGGCGGACCGCGGCTTCCCCGAGGACGGCGTGATCGCCGAGGGCGCGGACGCGGAGGGCTGGCTCTGGGCCGATCTTGACCCGGCGCGGCTCGGTGCGGTGCGGGAGCATGGCGCCGTGCGCAACCACCATGACTGGCCGCCGGACTGGTCCCGGGCCGAGCCAGCGGCGGTGGCCGAATTGCAGCCATTCGAGGACGTATAATGACCGAAGCCGAAACGCTGGTGCGGGCCTACTACGCGGCGTTCAACGCCGGGGATTTCCCCGCCATGCTGGCGCTGCTGACCGACGATGTCGAGCACGGCATCAACCAGGGTGGGCGCGAGACCGGGCGGGACGCCTTTGCCCGCTTCATGGCCGGCATGGACGAGAGCTACAGCGAGCGCCTGGCCGACCTAGTGGTGATGACGGACCCCTCCGGCACGCGCGCCGCCGCCGAGTTCGTGGTGCACGGCACCTACAAGCGCACCGCCCCCGGCCTGCCAGAAGCGCGGGGGCAAACCTACGTCCTGCCGGCAGGCGCGTTCTTCACGCTGCGCGGCGGCCGGGTCGCGCGGATCGACAATTTTTACAATCTCCAGGACTGGCTGCGCCAGGTGCAAGGACCGGCCTGAGCGGAGGCCGCTACGTCGCCACCTCGTCGTCGCCCGCCTGGCGCGGCGCAATGGGCGTGAAGGCGCAGCGGTCCGGCTTCACGTCGATCAGCGGCGTGCCGTCCAAGCAGTCGAGGCCGCGCACCAGCAGGCTGTTGCCCTCGATGCCGAGCAGGCGCACCAGGCTGGTGCCGATGGGGTTGGGCCGCACGGGGGAGCGGAGCGAGAAGGTGCCGCGGGCGGAGCCGTCGTTGGCCGGGCTTTGCCGCAACAGGTCGCGCCGGGACTGGTGCAGCCAATACAGCACTTCCAGGTGCTCGTACTGCCCCACGCCCTCCAGCCCGGCCGGCGCCCAAGGCGCGAACACCTCGATCCGGCAGGTCGGGCCGTCGGGCCGGCCCTGGCGCGGGCAAAGCAAGCGGTCGGTCCAGGGCGTGTGGATGCGCCCGATGAAGAACACCCCGGCGTCCGGCGCCGGCGGCAGCGCCACGGCGGTCTCCCCCGCCCTGATCTCGTTCAGCCGCACCATGCCCGGCCGGGTCAGCCGGCGTCGCTGGCGCCCTGGCCGACCGCCTCCGCCGGCGCGGTGGCCCGGGCGACGGGGCTTTCGGCATCCGGCCAGGTCCGCAGCGCCGTCGCCACCAGCGGATCGAGGCCGGCCCCGCCCGCCCTGGCAAAGTCCAGGAACGTCGAGCGCATCCGCGGCGTCCAGAACGCCAGCAAGTGGTCGCGGATGCCGGCGCACGCCTGCTCCTCGGGGTAGGCGCGGAAAAAGGCTGCGACCTCGTTGGCCATCCGCGCCAGCTTTTCCGGGGTCATGGGGCGCTACTCCGCGGCATCGAGGGGCGCCGCGATGCGGGTGAGCGACACGTCCTCGTCAAAGAAGCGTGCCTGCCAGTCGGACGGCCGGTTGGTCCGCCGCACCTGCACCGCCGTCACCTTGTACTCCGGGCAGTTGGTGGCCCAGTCGGAGAAATCGGTGGTGATGACGTTGGCCCCGGTCTTGGCGTGGTGGAAGGTGGTGTAAACCACGCCGGGCTGCATCCGCTCGC
>CAXTUO010000347.1:0-4793 GCA_964247175.1 uncultured Acetobacteraceae bacterium
GCTACCACCACTCCGGGCGGCACGCTGAACCCCAGCACACCCATGAGGTCCCCACAAGCTGCGCCCTCTGCAACCGGCCCATCCCGCCGCAGGCGCGGTCCTCCCTCCATCACCTGACCCCCAAGCTCAAGGGCGGCACCCACCGGGGCACCGTGCGGCTGCACCAGGTCTGCCATTCCGCCATCCACGCCCGCTACACGGAAGCCGAGATCGCCCGGCGCCTTTCCGACCCGGCGGCGCTGCGCGACGACCCGGAGCTGGCGCGCTTCGTCGCCTGGGTCCGCACCAAGCCCGACGACTTCCACGCGCCGACCCGCCGGGCGCGCGGGCGGACTGCGAAGTGGAAGTGAACCGTTCCCGCGGTAGCCGGGCAACCTCCTACAGCGGCACCACGTCCGGGATGTTGTTCGGGATGCGGGCGACGTCCTGGGGCGACATGTTGAAGTGCGCCGCGACCATCGCGGGCGGCGTGTGGGACAGCCAGTCGGACAAGGAGATGTTCTGATACGAGCCGGCCTTGAACACTTCCAGGAACACCAGATCGGTGTCGCCCGTGTTCTTCACGTAGTGGCCGTTGCTGCGCTTGACATAGCCGACGTCGCCGGGGGCGAAGTTGGTGGTCACCGCCTTTGGCCCGGCGCTGACCACCGTCATCTGCGCCGTGCCCTTGATGTAGTACTGCCACTCGTCGGCGTTCGGATGCCAGTGCATCTCGCGCATCCCGCCGGGGTGCACCGTGACGAGCGCGGAGGCGATGGTGGTCGAGGCCTTGAAGTTGCTGCTGTCGGCAAGCTGCACGAAGCCGCCCTTGGTCTGCCGGGCCACCGGCCCGTTGCCGAGGGAGAAGACGAAAGGGTTCGGCGGCGCCCCGGCCAGACTCTTGATCGCGTCCTGGTCCGCCGCGAGGGGGCCGGGCACCGTGCCCTGGAAGATCCAAAGGTCGTGGGTGGCCATCCTGCTGAACGCCTCGGCGGGCATGCCGAAGTTCAGGGCCAGCACGTCCGGAGGCGTGTGGATCAGCCAGTCGGTGACGAGCAGGGTGTTGAACTCGGACGCCTTGCCGTCATCGAAGCAGATGACGAACTCGCAGCCATCGGGGCCAAGCCCTTGCAGGGAGTGCGGGTAGCCCGACGGGAAGTACCACAGGTCGCCTTCCTTCACGTCGGCGACAAAGGTCCGGCCCTGCGGGTCGAGCGCGGTGACACGGCAGTTGCCGTAGGTCATGTAGGCCCACTCGGCGGCGAGGTGCCAGTGCAGCTCGCGGATGCCGCCCGCGTCCAGGCGCATGTTCACGCCCGAGATGGCTTCCGAGATCTGGAAGTCCGCCTGCGTCACCTGCCGCGCCCAGCCGCCGGCCTGGATGCGGCGCGGGGCGTTGTTGAAGGAAGCCCAGAACTGCGGCAGGTCGGCCACGTCGGTCGCGGGCGGCGTGAAGGCCTGCGGGAACTGCCCGGCGATGGCCGGGTTCTGCGGCCCCGGGTCAACGGCGGCGCGCGGGTTGCCCTGCGTGTTCACGACGCCCTGGGGCGGCTCGTCGGGGTTGCCCGGCGCAGCCGCGGCCGCGCTCGCGATGCCGGCGAGGCCGACGGCCGCCCCCGTTCCAAGCATGTTGCGGCGGGAGTAGTCCATGGTTCGCTCTCCTTGGGATTTGCTTGGATATGGCAACAGGCCAACGGGCTGGGAATGCAGCCTGTTCACTGTGCCATGCGGTTTGCGAATGGCTTGAGAGTTTTTCGAACGTCTATTTCAAATTCACTTCACCAATCGCTTTTCGCCTGTTCGAGGATGCTGCTCCAACGCAGCTTGGACCAAGGCTCCCCCGCCTCGTGACCCTGACCGTGTGACGTACGTCACAGACAACAGCCGGCCCCGCATCCCATGCCTTGCCCGACCAGCAAGGGACACCCGGCCATGACCAACATCTCCATGCTCGCCGTTTGCCTGCTCGCCGGCGTGCTGCTCCGCCTTGCCCGGCGCGTGCCGGACAACGCGCACGCGGCCCTGAACGGCTTCATCATCCACGTGGCGCTGCCCGCCCTGATCCTCGGGCAGATCCACGGCCTGCGCCTCACCACCAACCTGCTTTGGCCGGTCTCGATGCCCTGGCTGCTGTTCGCGCTCAGCGCCGCGACCTTCATCGTGGTCGCCCGGGTCATGCGGCTGCCGCGCGCCACCACGGGCGCGCTGATCATGACCGCGGGCCTCGCCAACACCTCGTTCGTCGGGCTGCCGATGATCGAAACCTTTTACGGGGCGCAGGGCCTGCCGACCGGCATCCTCATCGACCAGCTCGGCACCTACCTGGTGCTGAGCACCGCGGGCGTCGCGGTCGCCTGCCTGTTCTCCTCCGGCACGGCGTCGCGGCGAGAGATCGCGCTTCGGATCGTGACCTTCCCGCCGCTCGTGGCGCTCGTGCTCGCCGTCCTGCTGGCGCGCGTCGAGTACCCCGCCTGGCTCGGGGGCATGCTGCGCCGGCTGGGCGACACGGTGGCGCCGCTGGCGCTCGTCTCGGTGGGGCTGCAGCTCCGGCTCGACCAGTTGCGCGGCAACCGGGTGGCGCTCGGCCTGGGCCTCGGCTTCAAGCTGGTTCTGGGGCCGGCGCTGCTCGCCTTGCTCTACGTGGGCTTGCTGTCCCGGCATGGCGAGACGGCGCAGGTCACGCTGTTCGAGGCGGCGATGGGTCCGCAGATCGGCGGGGCCATTGTCGCCATGCAATACGGCCTCAACCCGGCGCTCATCACCCTCATGGTCGGCATCGGCATCGCGCTGTCGTTCCTGACGCTGCCGCTCTGGTACCTCGCGATGGCGGCGGTGTGAAGCGCGCTTGGGGACGATAGCCTCGTGGCGATAGCCTGGGGGCCATAGCCCAGCCCGGGCCATGCGCCTATATCCCACCCGGCATGACCCCGTTCATCAAAGCCCACGGCGCCGGCAACGACTTCGTCATCATCGACGAGCGCACCCGCCGGCTCGACCTGTCAGACAGTACCGTCCGCGCCCTGTCCGACCGCCGCACCGGCATCGGCTGCGACCAGTTCATCACCCTGCACCCGCCGCCGCCGGGCACGGACGCCGACCTGCTCATGCGTATCCGCAACCCCGATGGGTCGGAGGCCGGCGCTTGCGGCAACGCCACGCGCTGCGTCGCCGAGCTTCTGTTTGAGGAGAACGGGCGGCCTTACCAGGTTATCCGCACCGTTGCCGGCGACCTGCCGGCCGAGCGCCTTTCCGATGGGCGGCAGCGGGTGGACATGGGGCCGGCCCGCCTCGATTGGGCCGACGTGCCCTTGGCCCGCGCGATGGACACGCTGCATTTGCCGCTGCCGGGCGACCCGGCCGCGTGCAGCATGGGCAACCCGCACGCTACCTTGTTCGTGCCCGACCTTGCGGCGGCTCCGGTCGCGACGCTCGGCCCGGCGCTGGAGCATGACCCGCTGTTTCCCGAGCGCGCCAACATCGGCTTCGTCCAGGTGCTGGCGCCGGACCGCATCCGGCTGCGGGTGTGGGAGCGGGGTGCCGGGCTGACGCTGGCCTGCGGGTCAGGCGCCTGCGCCGCGCTGGTCAACGCGCACCGTCGGGGCCTTGTGGAACGCCGGGCCACCGTGCTGGTGGACGGCGGGACGCTGGACATCGAGTGGACAGCCGCCGGCCGCGTGCTGATGGCCGGCCCGGCCGCGACCAGCTTCCACGGCATCGTGGCATTATGACAACCGACGTCCTCACCTTCGGCTGCCGGCTGAACGCCTACGAGAGCGCCGTCATCCGGGACTTGGCCGCCGGGCAATCCGACACCGTGGTCGTGAACACCTGCGCCGTCACCGCGGAGGCCGAACGGCAATGCCGCAAGGCCATCCGCCGCCTGCACCGCGACCGGCCCGGCGTCCGCATCGTCGCCACCGGCTGCGCCGTGCAGCTCGATCCCGCCGCCTGGGCCGCGCTGCCCGGCGTGGACCGCGTGCTGGGCAACGCCGAGAAGCTGCGGCCGGAAAGCTGGGCGCCTGGCGCCCCTGCCCGCGTGTCCGACATCATGGCGGTGCGGGAGGCGGCGCCGCACCTGGCCGCCGGCTTCGACGGCCGCGCCCGGGCGTTCGTCGAAATCCAGCAGGGCTGCGACCACCGCTGCACCTTCTGCATCATCCCCTTCGCCCGCGGCCCGAGCCGCAGCGTGCTGCCGGGCGGGATCGTGCAGCAGGTCCGCGCCCTCCTCACCGCAGGCTATCAGGAAGTCGTGCTGACCGGCGTGGATATTTCTTCATACGGCGCGGACCTGCCGGGCGGGCCGCGGCTCGGCTCCATGGTGCGCTGGCTGCTGGCATTGGTGCCGGAGTTGCCGCGACTGCGCTTGTCCTCGCTCGACCCGGCCGCCATCGACCCGGCCTTGTGGGACCTGATCGCCGATGAGCCTCGGCTGATGCCGCATCTGCACTTGTCGGTCCAGGCCGGGTCCGACCTGATCCTCAAGCGGATGCGCCGGCGGCACGGACGGGATGCGGCGCTCGCCGTCATCGACCGCGCCCGGATGCTCCGCCCCGGCATCGCAATCGGCGCCGACCTGATCGCCGGCTTCCCGACGGAGACCGAGGCGCTGTTCCGGGAGACGCTCGCCTTCGTGGACGAGGCGGCGATCCCCTACCTCCACGTCTTCGCCTACAGCGAGCGGCCCGGCACTCCCGCCGCCCGGATGCCCACCGTGCCCGACGCCGAGCGGCGGGAGCGCGCGGCCCGGCTCCGCGCCGCCGCCCTGCCGCACGCCGCCGCCTTTCACGCCGGGCTGGTCGGGCGCACCGTCCAGG
>CAXTUO010000348.1:0-4782 GCA_964247175.1 uncultured Acetobacteraceae bacterium
TCGGCTTCTTCCAATCGCCGAACCTCAAGGCGATCATGTCGAGCGCGCCGCCGGAACGCAGCGGCGGCGCCAGCGGCATCGTCGCGACCTCCCGCCTAGTCGGGCAGTCGGTCGGCGCGGCGCTGGTGGCGCTGTGCTTCGGCATCTCGGTCTTGCATGGCCCGGCGCTGGCGGTCGCCCTGGGCGCGGGTTTCGCCGGAGCGGCCAGCCTGCTCAGCTTCTCCCGCCTGACCGCCGCGCGCACCTCGCATCGTGCGCGCTGAGGGAGTTCGCTGATGCCGGGTGGGCATGAAGCCGAAACAGCCTCACGCCGTGGCTTTGGGCTGTCTGCGCCCGGCCTACGCACCGTGTCCACGGTGGCTGCCGCGCTGATCGCGCTCCGGTTGGCGGTGTATGCGGCGCTCGCGCCAAGCGGGCTTGCGCGTGACCTGTGCCAATGGGATTGCGACTGGTACCTGTCCATCGCGACATCGGGCTACGATCTGGCGCCGCACCTCGTGCGGGGTTTATGGCAGGCGAATTGGGCCTTTTTCCCGTTGTTTCCCCTGCTGGTCCGGGTGACCGCTACCCTCACCAGCATCGCGCCCACCATCGCCGGCGCCGCCGTGGCGACGCTCGCGCTGTGGGCGTTCACCGTCCTGGGTTGGCTTTACCGGGTCCGCACCCGGCCGACTGCCAACCCGTGGCCGTGGCTGCTGCTGCTTGCCGCCTGGCCCTACGGCTTCTATTTCGACGCGACATACAGCGAGAGCCTGTATGCCGCCCTGACCGTCGCTTGCCTGCTGGCGCTCCAAACGGGGCAGCCTTGGCTCGCTGCGGCGGCATGCGCCCTGGTGACGGCGACCCGCCCCACGGGCGCGCTGCTGGCCGCGTGGTTTGGGCTCCACCAGTTGTGGCGCGCAGGGCTTGCGCGTAGCCCGACGGAGGCGTTGCGCTTCGTGGCCCCGGCAGCGCTGGCGCCGCTTGGCATCCTCGGCTTCATGACATTCCTGTGGCGACACGTCGGCGATCCCTTCGCGTTTGCCACGATCCAGGGCGCCTGGGGCCATACGTTGCGCAATCCGGTCGCGGTTCTGTTGGACGCCCTGCGTGCGGCCGATCCGGGGAACGGCCACATCGGCTTGTTGTACCTCGTCGGATGGGCGCTGCTCGGGCTTGGCGCGGCCGGATTGCTGGCGGTGAAACGCCGGCCTGCGGAGGCTTGGCTCTGCGCCGCGACCGTGCTCATGGCGCTTCTGTCGGGCGTGGTATGGAGCATGCCGCGCTTCGTGGCGTGCAACCCCGCCTTCCTGCTCGCCGCCGCGGACGTGCTGGAGGCCGTGCCAGCGCCTGGCGGCCAGGCCATCCTGTTGCTGGCATTCGCCGCTGTTCAGGTGGTGTTCGTGCTTGGCTGGTTCCGCGGCGCTGCGTTCCTGATGTAGGCCAGCCCCCGAAGCCGGCCGGTCAGACTGGCTCCAGCACCCGGGCGCGCTGCGGCGAGTCGGCGCGCGGCAGCGCCATGGGCTTCGGGATCAGGCAGTCCGGCAACGGCTTCATCGGCTTGAACGCTTCCGGCGACAAGTCGGGCGGCGGCGGCACCGGCGCCGGAGGGGGCGGGCCGTCACCGCCCCATGATCCCCGCGGCGGGCGCCGGGCGATCAGCAGCTCCCGGCAGGCGAACGCCAGGGGCACGCCGAAGGTCAGGACACCGCTCAGGATGACCTGGGTAGAAGACTCCATGCTGTCCCCCGTCAAACCGCGCCGAAGCATCTCACGCGAGCTGGTGGCGATGCGGCTCCGGACCCCGGGCTTTCGCGCACTCAAGCCGTTGAGATATCTAACGCCGCGGCGGCCCAGGCTGCAAGGAGCGGTTGCAACAGCAGCGTGTAGATTCAGTCATCGCGGAGGGGGCGGTGCGGGGAAAGGGCTAGGCCGCCACCACCCGTTGCGCCTGCTCCCCCAGCCCCTCAACGCCGAGCCGCATCGTTTCGCCGCCCTTGAGGAACACCGGAGTCGGCTTCTTGCCCATGCCCACGCCCGGCGGCGTGCCCGTGCTGATGATGTCGCCGGGGTGCAGCGTCATGAAGTGGCTCACGTAGCTTACCAGCTTCCGCACGCCGAAGATCATCGTTTCCGTGCTGCCGTCCTGCATGCGCTGCCCGTCCACATCCAGCCATAGATGCAGCTTCTGCGGGTCCGGAACCTCGTCCTGCGTGACCAGCCATGGCCCGGTGGGGCCGAAGGTGTCGCAGCCCTTGCCCTTGTCCCAGGTGCCGCCGCGCTCCGTCTGGTACTCGCGCTCGCTCACGTCGTTGACCACGCAGTACCCGGCGACGTGCCGCATCGCGTCGTGCTCCGGCACGTAGCTCGCGCGCTCCCCGATGACGATGCCGAGTTCCACCTCCCAGTCCGTCTTCTTCGACCCGCGCGGCAGGCGCACGTCGTCGTTCGGCCCCCCGAACGCGCCGAGCGACTTCAGGAACACGATGGGTTCCTTGGGGATCTGCGCCCCGGTCTCCGCCGCGTGGTCGGCGTAGTTCAGCCCGATGCAGACGAAGTTGACCGGGCGCGGCACGCAAGGGCCGATGCGCCCGGGCGGCACCACGGGCAGGCTCGCCGGGTCGAGCGCGGCGAGGCGGGCCAGCCCGGCGGGCGACAGCGCCTCCGCGTCGAAGTCCCGCACGGTGCCCGACAGGTCACGGTACTGCCTGTCCGGCCCGACCATGCAGGGTTTCTCGGCGCCCGGGGCGCCCACGCGCAGCAGCTTCATCGTTGTTCCCTCCGTCCTGCAGCCTGGCGGGCCGCGCTTAAAGCGTCCAGCCGCCGTCGATGACGACTGTCTGTCCCGTGATGAACTGCGTTTCGTCGGACCCGAGATACACCGCGAGCGCCGCGATCTCCTCCGGCGTGCCGAGCCGGCCCATGGCTTGGCGCGCGATGAACCCGGTCCGCGCCGCTTCCACTGACCCGGCGGCCGCCGCGTTGGCGGCGATCCGGTCATCGAGGCTCGGCGTTTGCACGGTGCCGGGGCAGATGGCGTTGCAGCGGATGCCCTGCTTCACGAAGTCCGCCGCGACCGACTTGGTGAGGCCGATCACCGCCGCCTTAGTCGTGCCGTACACGAAGCGGTTCGGCGCGCCCTTGATGCTGCTGGCCGCGCTCGACATGTTGATGATCGAGCCGCCGCCGGCTTCCACCATGCCGGGCAGGAAGGCGCGGATGGTGTGGAACATGCTGCGCACGTTCAGCGCGAAGGCGAAGTCCCATTCCGAGTCCGTCGCGTCCAGGATCGTCCCCTGGTGCACGAAGCCCGCGCAGTTGAACAGCACGTCCACCGGACCGACCGCCGCGGCCACCCGGGCGATGTCAGGAGCTTGCGTCGCGTCCAGCCGGTGCACGGAAATGTTCTCGCCCGCGATCTCCGCGAGCTTGGCCTCGTTCAGGTCAGTGGCGATCACCCGCGCGCCCTCCGCCGCATAGGCCAGCGCGGTGGCGCGCCCGATGCCCTGGGCGGCTGCCGTGATGAACGCGGTCTTGCCGGTCAGCCTGCCTGCCATGGATGTCGTCCCGTCAGTGGTTGTTGCGGCTTTCGCCGCGTTCCTCGACGATGTTGAGATACAGCGTCGCCGGCTCCAGGCAGGCGCCCGTTGCGTGCTGGCCGACCATGCTGCGGCTGATCTGCTCCCAGGGCGTCTTGTTCTCAAGCTGAGGCCGGGTCCATTTGCTGCGCCGCGCGTCCAGTTCGCCCTCCGGCAGCAGCACATCGACCTTGCGGCTGTTGAGGTCGATGCGGATGCGGTCGCCGGTGTGCAGCAGCGCCAAGCCGCCGCCCACCACGGCCTCTGGCGACACGTTGAGGATGGAGGGGCTGCCGGAGGTGCCGGACTGCCGCCCGTCGCCCATGGTCGGCAGGGTGTGCACGCCGGCCTTGAGCAATGCTGCCGGCGGCTGCATGTTCACCACCTCCGCGCCGCCGGGGTAGCCGACGGGGCCGCAGTTGCGGATCACCAGGATGGAATGCTCGTCCACGCCGAGGTCCGGGTCCTCGATCCGCTCGTGGTAGTCCTCTGGCCCCTCGAACACGATGGCCTTGCCCTCGAACACGTTGGGCTGGTCCGGGTCGGACAGGAAGCGGCTGCGGAACTCGGGGTCGATCACGCTGAGCTTCATCACCGCCGCGTCGAACAGGTTGCCCGACAGCACCGCGAACCCGGCGCTTTCCTTGAGCGGGTTCCCGTAGGGGCGGATCACGTCGTGGTCCACCGCCGGGCGCTTCTCAAGGTTCTCCGCAAGCGTCTTGCCGGTGCAGGTCATCACGTCCGTGTGCAGCTTGCCGGCGTCCAGCAGTTCCCGCATCACCGCCGGCACGCCGCCCGCGCGAAAGAAGCCTTCGCCCAGCACGCGCCCGGCCGGCTGCACGTCGGCCAGCAGCGGGATGCCGTCGCCGAACCGCTGCCAATCGTCCAGCGTGTGCTCCACGCCCATGTGCCGGGCGATGGCGATCATGGAGATCGGGCAGTTGCTGCTGGCGCCGAGGGCCGCCGCGGCCACCACCGCGTTCTCGAACGCGGCCTTGGTCATGATGTCGGAGGGCCGCAGGTTCTCATGCACCATGCCGACGATGCGGTGCCCCGTGTGGTAGGCCATCCAGCCGCGCTCCTTGTGCGGCGCGGGGATGGCGGCGCAGCCGGGCAGCGACATGCCGAGCACTTCGGCCAGGCTGTTCATGGACAGCGCGGTGCCCATGGTGTTGCAGTGCCCGACCGACCCGGCGGACGCCGCCACCATGTCGATGAACTCCGC
>CAXTUO010000349.1:0-4775 GCA_964247175.1 uncultured Acetobacteraceae bacterium
GCTTTCAGCCCCAACTCCACGGTGGGAACCGGGGCCGCCGCGTTCGCCAGCAGGGTCGCCTGCACCGCACCGCCCGGCGCTTGCGCCTGCACAGGGTCCAGCCGCAGCGCGCCGTCCTGCAACAGCAGCCGGCCCGTCACGGCGCGGTAGGACGCGCCGTGCCAAAGGACCTCGTTCAGCATCATGGTCAGGTCGGCATCGGCCCGCCACAGGAGGAAGAACGGCAGCGGACGATCCGACAACAACGGGGCCGACGGCGCGGCGGCGGGAGGACTGGCCGGCGCCAGGACGGATGACGCAGGTGGTGAAGCGTCAGCCGGGGCAGCGACAGGCCGGGCCAGCCATGCACCGAGGTCGAGCTTTTGCGACGCTAGCGTCCCGCGCATCGAAGCCCGCGGCGTCCGGCCCAGCACGACGTCGCCCGACACGTCTCCCTGCGCCGACGCCAGGCGCATCCCGCGCAAGGTGACGGCACCCGCCTCCGTCGCCGAAACTTGGGTGTTGAACTCCACGTCCCGCAGCGGCGGGAGCGTCAGCCCGGCCAGCGCGCCGAACGCCATCAAGTCCGGCACCCGCGCGGACACCGCGAGGCCAAGAGGCTGGCCCATCCCCGCGAGGTTGCCCCGGACCTCCACCGTCGCGCCCGCTGCGGCCAGCGACGCCTGCCCCGGCACCGGCCCGCCGGCCAGCAGCGCCGCAAGGCTGTCCGCTTGGGCGGTGACGGCGACCGGCGACGCACCGGCCAGCGCGTCGGCGGTGATGGCGACGGGCTGCGCCATGGTGGGCGCCTTGAGCGTCGCGTGGGTCAGCTTGACGCCCGGCAGCCACGCCGAAAGGTCGGCGGCGCCGGCCTGCGCCCGCACGTCGGCCAAGCCGTCCGGCAGCAGCCGGGCCGAGGCCTGGACATCGTGCAGCGGCGGCAGCGCCCGGCGCAGCGCCGGCTCCAACGCGAGGAGGTCGGCCACGCTGGCCTGCAGCGCCAATGTGCCCTCCGCGCCAAGCGTGCCGTTCGCACCGGCCTGGACACCGCTGCCCTGCAATGTCGCCCGCAGGGGCCAGGACGCCGTGCCGATAGCCCCCAGCGGCCCCGTCGTGCCCGTCAGGCCGAGGTCGAGGCCCGCCAGCGACAGCGTTCCCGAAAGCGCCACGGGTTCGCCCGGCCCGGGCGCAACCGCCGCGACCGCCGGCGCCAGCAGCTCGACGATGCCCGTGCCGGTGCGCCAGCCGATCCGGCCGTCGAGGACGCGCACGGCATCGACGGCCACCTCCATCCGTGCCGCCGGCCGGGCCGCGGCACCCGGCGATGCGAGGGGCGCGGCCGCCGGCGTGAACTGCCAATTGGGCCGGCCGGCCGCGTCGCGCTCCAGCAGGATGTCCGGCTCGACCAGGGTGATGCCGCGCACTTCCACCCGGCGGGACAGCAAGGGGAGCAGGGCGATCCGCACGTCAAGCTGCGCCACGTGCGCCATGGCCGGGCGCGACAGGCCCGGCGGGTTGGACAGGGACACGTCGCGCAGCGCGACGGTCGGCACCAGCGACCAGGTCAGGCCCACCGGCCCGGCGATGGCCAGCTCCCGCCCGGTGAAGCGCCGCACCGCGTCCGCCAGCCGGAGTTTCAGCGCATCGGCGTCGAACGACGCCGTGGCCACCGCGACGGCCGCCACGGGCAGCAGCACGGCGGCGGCAACAATCAGGCCGATGCGGCGTCCGCGGGTCATCGGCATCGGGGGATCATCGGCACCGGATCACCGCCAGGCCGGCGCCTGGGGCCGCCCGGCGTGGAAGCCCAAAGTGGCAAAAGTCTCGCGCATGTGCGGCGGCAGCTCCGCTTCCACCACCAGCCGCCCGCCCGCAGGGTGCGGCAGGTCCAGCGCACGGGCGTGCAGATGCAGCTTGTCCGACAAGCCTTCGACGGAAGCGGAGCCGGCGCCGTTCTGGTCGGGTTCGTGGTACTTCAGGTCGCCCACGATGGGCGCTCCGATGCCCACGCTGTGCACCCGGAGCTGATGCGTGCGCCCGGTGACCGGCGACATCTCCAGCCAGGCGAGCTTCTGCCCGGCATGGTCCAGCGTCCGGTAGTCCGTCACCGCCCGCAGCCCTTCCTTGTCGTCCCGCGCCGCCGGCACGCTGCGTTCCCCGCGCGGCCCGGTGTAGCGCAGCAGCGGCATGTCGATCCGCCCTTCCACCGGCACCGGGCGGCCGGCGACCACGGCCCAATACGTCTTCTGCACGTCCCGCCCGCGGAACGCCGCCGCGAGCCGCGCCGCCGTGCCCGGCGTGCGCGCCAGCACCAGGACGCCCGACGTGTCCCGGTCCAGCCGGTGCACCAGCCGCGGACGGTGCTCGCCGTCGCCGCGCAGCCCGTCCAACATGCCATCCAGGTGCCGGACGATGCCGGGGCCGCCCTGCACCGCCAGGCCATGCGGCTTGTTCAGCACGATCACGGCGTCGTCCCGGTATAGCACCAGGCGTTCCAGCTCGCGGGCGATCTCGGGATTGAAGACGTGCACGGCGGGCGGTGGCTCCGCGGCGGGCGGCAGCGGCGGCACCCGGACGGCCTGGCCCGGCGCCAAGCGGGTCGAGGCCTCCGCCCGCCGCCCGTCGATGCGGACCTGCCCGGTGCGGCACAGCTTCTGGATCGCGCCTTGCGTGACGCCGGGGAAGTGCCGGCGGAACCAGCGGTCCAGGCGCAGCTCGGCCTCGTCCTCCGTCACCGCGCGGGTCTGCACTGTCATGCTCATGATCGGCCCTGCCTCAGCTTGGCCCAGTGGTCCAGCCGCCGC
This sequence comes from uncultured Acetobacteraceae bacterium, assembly GCA_964247175.1. Classification (GTDB taxonomy): domain Bacteria; phylum Pseudomonadota; class Alphaproteobacteria; order Acetobacterales; family Acetobacteraceae; genus CAHJXG01. The sequence continues at coordinate 2,784 of CAXTUO010000349.1, forward strand.
GCCACCTCGCGCTCGAAGCCGCGGTCCGCCGGGCGGTAGAAGGCCTCGCGGTCCATGCCGTCCGGGAAGTAATCCTGGCCGGAGAACGCGTCCTCCGCATCGTGGTCGTAGGCGTAGCCCTTGCCGTAGCCGAGGTCTTTCATCAGCCGGGTCGGCGCGTTCAGGATGTGGGCGGGCGGCGGCAGGCTGCCGGTCGCCTGTGCCGCCGCCAGCGCCTTTTTGTAGGCGACGTATAACGCGTTCGACTTGGGCGCGGTGCCGAGATAGACGATGGCCTGCGCGATGGCCAACTCGCCTTCCGGGCTGCCGAGGCGTTCAAAGGTCTCCCATGCTGCCACCGCTTGCGGCAGCGCGCCCGGATCGGCCATGCCGACATCCTCCGACGCGAAGCGGACCAGGCGGCGGGCAACATAGCGGGCGTCCTCGCCGCCCGCCACCATGCGGGCGAACCAGTACAGCGCAGCATCCGGGTCGGAGCCGCGCAGCGACTTATGAAGTGCGGAGATCAGGTTGAAATGCTCGTCCCGGTCCCGGTCATACAGCGCCGCGCGCCGCCCGATCACGGCGGCGAGGCCCGCGGCGTTCAGCAAAGGCTGCTCCGGCAGGCTGAAAAGCTGCTCCGCCATGTTGAGCAAATAACGCCCATCCCCATCCGCCATCGCGCGCAGGGCGCCGCGCGCCTCCGGCAGGATGGGCAGGGGCCGCCCGGCCGCTTGCTCGGCGCGGGCCAGCAGGCTGTCGAGCGCGTCATCGTCCAGGCGGCGCAGCACCAGCACCTGGCAGCGGGACAGCAGCGCGCCGTTCAAGGCGAAGGAGGGGTTCTCGGTCGTTGCCCCCACCAGCACCACTGTGCCGTCCTCGACGACGGGCAGGAAGCTGTCCTGCTGCGTGCGGTTGAAGCGGTGCACCTCGTCCACGAACAGCAAGGTGCGGGTGCCGAGCTGCCGGCGCCGGGTTGCTTCGTCGAAGATGCGCTTGAGGTCCGCGACGCCGGAGAACACCGCCGACACCGCCGTGAACTGCAGCCCGGCGGCTTCGGCGAGCAAACGGGCGATGGTGGTCTTGCCGACGCCGGGCGGCCCCCACAGGATCAGGGACGCCAGGGCACCGCGCCCCAGCATCCGGGTCAGGGTGCCGTCCCCAGCGAAATCGCGAGGCGATTTGCGCGTGCCCACCAGATGCGGCTGCCCGACCACATCGGCCAGCACCGCCGGGCGTAGTTGCTCGGCAAGCGGCTTGAACGTCGCGGGCTCGCACAAATCGCCATGCGATTTCGCTGCGGCGGGCGGCGATCCGAACAGGTCCGGGGAAGAGGGGGCGGGCCGCGTCATGAGGAGCGAAGTGGTGCGGCCAGCCCCCGGATGCGAGGAGGGAGCGCCGCGTTCAGGCGGCCTGCTGCCCCTCGTCCTCCACCACGTCCGGACGCGGCCCGCTGTCCTGGCCCTTGGCGGCGGGGTCGCGGTCAACCAGCTCGATCACCGCCATGTCGGCCGCGTCGCCATAGCGCACACCCGCCTTGAGCACGCGGGTGTAGCCGCCGGGGCGGGTGCGGTAGCGGTCCGCCAGCGCCGTGAACAGCTTGGCGACGATCACCTCATCCCGAAGCTGGGCATGGGCCTGACGTCGGGCGTGCAGGCCGCCGCGCTTGCCGAGGGTGATCAGCTTCTCCGCCACCGGGCGCAGCTCCTTGGCCTTGGGCAGGGTGGTGGTGATCTGCTCGTGCTTGATCAGCGCCACGGCCATGTTGCGGAACATGGCCAGACGGTGGCTCGAGGTGACGCCGAGTTTGCGGCCGGAAACACCGTGGCGCATGGTACTACTCCTACTCTCTCAATATTCAGAACGGCTCATCAAGCCGCTTGGCCAGGTCCTCGATGTTCTCCGGCGGCCAGCCGGACACGCTCATGCCGAGCGACAAGCCCATGTTGGTCAGCACCTCCTTGATCTCGTTCAAGGACTTGCGACCGAAGTTCGGGGTCCGCAGCATCTCCT
>CAXTUO010000350.1:0-4770 GCA_964247175.1 uncultured Acetobacteraceae bacterium
GTCCAGCACCTGGCGCCGCGCGCACGGCGCGTGGTGGGGGTCTGCACCGGCGCGTTCGTCCTGGCCGCCGCCGGGCTGCTGAAAGGCCGCCGGGTCACGACGCACTGGCGCTGGTGCGCCGAGTTGGCGCGCCGGTTCCCGGCCGCGCGGGTCGAGGCGGACCCGATCTTCGTGCGCGACGGGCCGGTCTGGAGTTCCGCCGGGGTGACGGCGGGCATCGACCTCGCGCTGGCCCTGGTGGAGCAGGATCTCGGCCGTGGGGTGGCGCTCGACGTGGCGCGGCACCTGGTGGTGTTCCTCAAGCGCCCCGGCGGACAAGCGCAGTTCAGCGCGGTGCTGTTTCTGCAGGGCGCGGAGGACCGGTTCGGCGCCCTCCACCGCTGGATGGGCGAGCACCTCCATGGGGACCTGTCGCTTGCCGCCCTCGCCGCGCAGGCCGGCATGAGCGGGCGCAGCTTCAGCCGGCGCTACGCCGAGGCGACCGGGGTGACGCCGGCCCGCGCCGTGGAGCGGCTGCGGGTGGAGGCGGCGCGGGGCCTGCTCGCCGACACGCGGCTGCCGGTCAAGCGCATCGCCGCGCGCTGTGGGTTCGGCTCGGAGGAAACGCTGCGCCGCAGCTTCCTTCGCCTCCTCGCCACCACGCCGCAGGACTACCGCAGCCGGTTCGCGGCACGCGCGGTATTCGGCTGAACTCCCATGCACGCCGGCAGCGATGACTATTGGTTTTCGTGCTGCATTAGGCGCGAGTTGGCTGACGTGCGCTGACGGCGTTGCTGTTCTGGGAAGGGCTTGCCTTTTCGGAGTAGGTCATGAAGCAGCGATGGGCCGTGGTCACACAAAAGCTTCGAGGTGGCGACCTGTGACAAGAGTGTAGGGTTGGCACCGGCAAGGGCTGCCGGGAAACCCTATGGTCCCATTCGCGCCTCCATCGGCCATCGTGCCGTGACCCGGAAGGAGGGCACATGAGCACGAAACAAGAGGACCGGCTGGCCAATCTTGAGCAGTTCGTCCACGGCATCGCGGGCACCCAGAAGAGCCATGGCGACCTGCTGCGCATGTTGGTCGAGGGCCAGCAGGAGATCATCAAGCTGCTCACGCCGGAGCCGAAGGACGGCCCGAGCCTGGACGAGCTGCTGGGCCACGTCATCGGGCAGCAGACCGAGCTGCTCGGCTACGCCCGGCAGATCGTGAAGTCGCAGGCGCAGATGGAGCAGAACCTGCCCGGCGACGTCGTGCGCGCGATCAGCGCCGACGCTGCCGCCGGCAAGGCCAGCAACGGGGCCGGACGGGACGACCGCCGGCCATGATGCCGTTCCGCAAGATCTCGGCGGCCAGCAAGGGGCATCTGATCCGCAAGTACTTCACGGAGAACACGCCCGAGCCGATCCACGACCCGGCCCTGACCCCGGGACGGCGGCTTGAGCCCGGCGAACGGCTGACGGCCTACTACACCGGCCGCGACAGCCGGGCGACCTGGCGGCCGGACATGCCGCTCGCCGCCGCCCAGGCGCTCGGCATCGACCCCACCCGGATGCCGCGCGACAAGGAGATGGACCGGCTGTTCGAGGGCAAGCGCGCCGACACCGGCGAGGCCTGGTCGAGGCACGAGCGCAAGATCAGCGCCTACGACTTCACCTTCTCGCCGCACAAGTCGGTCACGCTGGCGGCCGAGTTCGCCCGCACGCCGGCGGAGAGTGCCGCCATCTGGAACGCGATCGACCGGGCGAACGACGCCGCCATGCGCTACGTCGCACGCGAGCTGGGCTGGGCGCGCAAGGGCCATGGCGGCGAGAGCGGCGCCGACCCGGGCGAGGTCGGCTGGGTCAGCTTCCGCCACCACACGGCGCGGCCGACGCTTGCGGTGCAGGACGGGCCGGGGGGCGCCACCTACCTGGCCGACGCGCCAGTCGGCGGCGACCCGCACGCCCACATCCACAACGCCCTGTTCAACATGGTGGTGACGGAGGACGGGCGCATCGGCTCGCTCGACACCCAGCGCCTGCAGTCCCGGGTGCTGGAGTTCGGCTCCTATGCCCAGGACCGGTTGGGCACCGAGCTGCGCCGGCTCGGCATACGGGTCGCCTACAACAAGGACGAGACGGCGATCGTGCTGACCGCGATCCCGCAGCACGCCAACGATGCGTTCAGCAAAAGCAGCAAGCAGGTGCTGCGCGGCGCCAAGGCGTTCGCCGAACGCCAGGGCCTCGATTGGGACAGCATCTCGGCCGACAAGAAGTTCGAGATCCTGCGCGAGGCCGGCGTCGCCGAACGCCTGGCCAAGCACGCTGGCAAGGGGGACCGAGAGCTGTGGCGCGAGCAGGCCGAGGCGATCGGCTGGGCGCACACCACGGTGCTGGAGGGTATCGACCATGCCAAGCTCACGGACGAGGAGCGGTTCGACCTCGTCTATGCCTTCGCGGCACGGCACCTGGAGACCGAGTTCCACACTGCCGCGGTGATCGACCACGACCGCCTGCGCTACCAGGTCGCACGCGGCTTCATCGGCATCGGCAGCAACGGTCCCGAAGACATCGACCATGTGGTCGATCTGCTGCACACCCGCGGGATCGAGCTGCGGGGCGAGCACGTCGCGCTCGTGACCGGGATCACCGACGACAAGGTGCGCGTCACCAACACCGCCCAGGTCAGGATCGAGGAAAGCCTGGCCCTGGAAGCCAGGCTGGCCGCGCTCGACACCTCGGGCGCACTGTCCACGCCGGCGATCCGGGCCGCGGTTGCCGCCTCCGGCCTCGACTTCACCAGCGAGCCGGAGCACGGCAAGGCGCAGCTCGCCGCCATCTATGCCCTGGGCCGCGGCGGCGCGCTCACCCTGCTGACCGGCGTGGCCGGGTCGGGCAAGACGACGCTGCTGCAGCCGCTGGTCGCGGCCTGGCGGGCGGACACCCGCTACGACCCGGGCGGGCGGGAGGTGGTGGGGCTTGCCACCGCCTGGAAGCAGGCGCGCGAGCTCAAGGGGGCCGGCATCGAGCGGGGCTTCGCCATGACCCCTCTGCTGGCGGCCATCGAAACCGGCGAGTTCCAGCCCACGCGCAACACGGTGCTGGTGATTGACGAGGTGAGCCAGATCGCGCCGCGCTCCATGCTGCGGCTGCTGGACCTGCAGGCCCGCACCGGCATGACGATCAAGGCCCTGGGCGACCGGGAGCAGGCGCAGGCCATCGAGGCCGGCGACACCATCGAGATCATGCGGCGCGTGCTGCCCAAGGCGGCGATGCCGGAGCTGCTGACCACTGTGCGCCAGGAGACGGAGCGCGGACGCGCCATCGCCGGGCTGTTCCGCGGCACGGACATTGGGCCGGATGCCACGTTGGACGAGCGGCGGAACCACCACTTGGCCGAGGTGGCGCAGGCGCTCGGCATGAAGCGGGAGGACGGCACGGCCACCTTGGTCGGCGGCGACCATGACCAGGTGGTCGGGCGCATCGCCGACCTCTACATGCAGCGGCGCGACCACCTGCGCGCATCGGGTTCGAGCAGGCAGGTGACGGTGTCGGTGCCGACGAACGAGGACGTCGCCGACGTGAGCCGGGCCATCCGCGAGCGGCGCAAGGCGCGCGGCGAGATCGGCGCGGACGAGGTGGCGTACAAGGCCATCGACCAGCGGGGCGAGACCTACGCCCTGCCGATCGCGACCGGCGACCGGCTGCGGCTGTTCCGCAGCACCTGGGCGCGGATCGACGGCCGCGGCGGCTGGATCGGCAACAACGGCAACGTGGTCGAGGTGGTGGGGCGCACGGATGCCGGGCTGCGGCTGCGGGACAAGGACGGCAGGGTCGGCGACGTGGAGTGGCGGCGCCTGTCCGACCCGAAGACCGGGCGGCTGCTGCTGGGCTTCGGCGACGCGCTGACCATCGACGCGGCCCAGGGGATCACGTCGGGCGAGCACATCGCGGCGTTCCCGCGCGGCACCGCGGGCGTGACCGGCTTCAAGGCGTACGTTGCGGAAAGCCGCGCCAAGGGCGCCACCTGGACGGTGATCGCCGAGGGGGCGCTGCACGAGGCGGTGAAGCGCAGCCGCGCCCTGGGCGACGCCTCGCCTGTCACCGAGGGCGACCTGTGGGAGCGGGCCGCGGCCGACCTGGCGCACAAGCCCTACAAGCCGCTCGGCGTCGACCTGATCCGCAAGAGCCGGGACTACCTTGCGGAAGCGGTGGACGCCTTCATCCGGCAGAGCCACCGCTTCCAGGCCATGGAGGCGGAAGGCAGGGACCCGGGCCTGGAGGTCCGCAAGCAGGTCCAGGCCCGGGCTGCGGACAAGGCGGTGGCCCGGAACGGGACGGCGCTCGGCGGCATGCTCCGGCAAAACGGTGCGGCCTTGCGCGAGGTGGGGCAAGAGGCTGCGTCCTTTGAACGTGGCGGGCGCGTGCGGGCCTTCGTGCGGCAACTCGGTAAACCGGGGCAGCCCGGCGAGCGCAGCAGCGACGAGGTGCGCCGGCAGGTTCAGGCCGAGGCCGGGCGCAGGACCATAGCTCCGCATGCCGCCAGGCTCGACGCGGCGATCCAGCGCAACGCCGATGCCCTGCACGGGCTGGGCCAGGACATCGACACGCGCCTGCGCGGGGCACGAATTGGTGCGGAAGACGCCGGGAGCAGGGTGGAAGAAGCGGCCCGCAGGCCGTCCTCCTCGCCATCACCCGGAATGTAGCTCACCGATACGGCGCGATGGTGGGGAAAGACCAGCCCAGCACTTGGGCATGATGCTGACCCAAGCGACATCACCCGCTGGGTTTATCTCCATCGGGGCCGAGC